>JBBRHK010000283.1:0-4216 GCA_038222815.1 Chitinophagales bacterium | reverse complement strand
CTGTTGTAATAACCTTGCTATTTCTTGCGTGTGTTTTCTGCTGCTACAATATACAATGGCAGAGCCTTTTACATTTTTCAAAATTTCTAAGAGTTTTACTTGCTTAGCTTCTGGAGTAAATGTGCTGTAAGAAATATTGTTCCGAACAAATGATTGTTTGAACGTTTGATGAGTAGCGGCAAAATTCAGTTGCTTACAAATATCATCCTGTACTTCTGGAGTAGCAGAGGCTGTAACAGCAATAACATTTACCGAAGGAAGTTCTTCTCTTAGTTGTAAAATTTTTAGGTAGGCAGGTCTAAAATCGTAACCCCATTGTGAAATACAATGTGCTTCATCTATCACAATTAAGCTCGGTTTTATCGCAGGCAAGAATTCTAAAAAAAGAGCTGTTTGTAATCGCTCTGGCGATACATACAAAAATTTATAATCGCCAAAAGCTGCGTTCTGTAAAGTTTGTTTAACCTCATTGTAATGCATACCACTGTAAATACTAAGCGCAGGAATTCCTTTTGCTTGCAAGGCTTCCACTTGGTCTTTTATCAAAGCGATTAGCGGACTTACTACAATGCAAATTCCATCTCTAAGCAGGGCTGGTATTTGAAAACAAACGGACTTACCACCACCAGTAGGAAGTAAGGCAAGTACATCATTTTGTTGCTGTACAGCATCTATAATTTCTTGCTGTAAAGGACGAAAAGCATCGTGCCCCCAGTATTTTTTTAGTATGTGTAAAGCTTCGCTCAAAGTGCCGTAATATTAATACACTTTTTTCACAAACAACCTAATAGAATTGAGTACTAATATTACATCGCTAAAAGCCATAGCCAATGCCGCAACTGCAGGCGTAAGATAACCCATAGCAGCTACTGGAATAGCCACCACATTATATGCAAATGCCCAGAAGAGATTTTGCTTTATGGTAAGGTCCGTATGGCGCCCTAGTCCCATAGCTTTGGGTAGGTTTTTAAGTCCATCATTTACTAGTACCACATCGGCAGTCTGTACTGCAAGCTGCGATGCTGCACTAAGGGAAATGCCCAATGTAGCCTTCGCTAATGCTGGCGCATCATTTACACCATCGCCCACCATTGCTGTGGGAGTTGCTTCATTGAGCGTTGTAATGATTTCTAATTTTTGAGCTGGAGTTTTTTCTGCATATACTTTATCAATCCCCAATTCTTGCGCCAACTTATCAGCCTTGAATTGCTTATCGCCAGTAAGTAAAATGGTATTTATTTTTTTCTTGTGTAGCCAGTTAATGACCTCTTTGGCTTCTGGACGTATTTCATCACCTACATTTACAAAGCCCAGTAGTTCCTCATTTTTAGTAAGGTAAAAAGAATGATTTTTATCATCATCTACTTTTGTAAATATTGCAGTGCCTAGCTTGTAAGTATTTCCTTCTTTGTCGGTGGCCAGCATTCCTGCACCCTTTATTTCTTCTACTTTATCGAAACGTATTTGAGTACTAGTTTTCCATTCTTCTATAACGGCAGAAGCAATAGGGTGAGAAGAAAATTTTTCGATAGAGAAAATCAGTTGCTTAAATATTGCTTCATCTATTGTGGATTTAAAATCTAAAACTTTAAATTTCCCTGTGGTCAGAGTCCCCGTTTTATCAAACACCACTTGACTTATACTTTTAAAAGATTCTAGCCCAGCAGCATTTCTAAATAATATTCCACTCTTTGCTGCTCTTCCCATTCCTACAGCAATGGCGGCAGGTGTTGCAAGACCCATAGCGCAAGGGCATGAGATAACTAGTACTGCAATGCTTCGCATCAGAGACACCGCCACTGTTTTATCAAAGGCAGTATAATTTATAATGAAAGTAAGCACGGCAATTCCCACAACTACAGGTACAAAAATGGCGCTAATTTTATCCGCTAATTTCTGCATCGGAGGTTTTTCTCCTTGGGCATTTTCTACCATTTGTATGATAGATGCTAAGACAGTGCCCTTACCGGATGCAGTTACTTGTGCTCTTATGATACCTGATTCTACTACGCTTCCGCCTATGATGAAATCTTTTTTAGTCTTAGCCACAGGAGCACTTTCGCCAGTGATGATTGCTTCATTCAGCATTGCATCACCAGTAAGTATTTTACAATCTGCAGGCACTTGCTCTCCAGTTTTTATAAGTACTAGATCTCCATTTTGAAGCACTGTATTTTCTACAGGAAATATTTGCTCCTCGTGCTTATCATCAAAGGCAATCATATTAGCCATTACTTTTTCTTTCTTCACCAGCGACTGTAATGCAGTCTGCGTGGTAGCTACAGAGCGATGCTCTAAATAATTGCCGAAGAAAACTAGTGTGATAATGGTAGCCGTTGTTTCAAAGAAAAGGTAGTCTGGACCTAGCTGCATTATAGCGCCATACAAGCTGTAAACAAAGGCAGCTAGCGCACCTATCGTTATAAGTACATCCATATTAGGCACGCCTGTAGCAATGCTCTTCACTGCAGATTTACCAAAATAATACATACCTACGAAGAATACAGGTAGGCATAAAGCCAGTTGTACCCAAGGATCCATTAACCAATGCAAGGGTAACACATCGTGTAGCATATGTAGCAATAGCACCAGTGTAAAGGGAAGGGTAAAAAGAAATCTAGATTGTGTGGTTTTTAAAAATCCACCTGATTGGTGGCTATGACCGCTGTGGTCATCCTGGTCTTTTGCCACCGAATATCCAAGCGATGCGATGCCTTTTTCTATCTCTGGCATAGAAACTTCCTTATCAGATTGAAAACTTACCGCGCCGCTAATTGGGCTTACTTTTACATCGCTAAATTCATTCTTTTGTAAATATTTTGTAACGCTTAATGCACAGTTACTGCAGGTCATTCCCTCTACTTTCAATTCTACTTTTTGCATCTGCAAATTTACTAAATTTTTCATTGGCGGCATTCGGTTGCACATATCTTAACCTGAGCTCTAATGTAAAAAAATCGTTAAGAAGAAGGTTGTGACAAGTCTTTGGGAATCATAGATATTTTATTTGGAAAGCCAGTGTTTACAGTTATTTCAGCAGAATCTAATACTATTGACCGTAAAAAATATTGAACTTCTTTAGAATATTTGCTTACCCCTTTGGTAATAGTTTTGCATTATCAAATGAGGATTAAAGTAGTATTGCCCAGTGCGCTTTTATTTTTTTGATTCCAATGTATTTCACTGTTTGCCACTTGAAGTTTTTTTGTAAACGAATAAAAACAGTAACTATGAAACAAGTAAAAAACCTCCTATTAATTGCAATTATTGCAACAAGTTTTACCAACGCAGCAATTGCAGGTAATCCTAACAACAGAAATGCCAAAGATCCTATTGAGTTGAAATGGTTAGGGAATATTGAAAACAAATCAATTTTTGTTTTAGAATTTTCAGATCAGAATAAGGCAGATATTTATAATCTTATCATCACTGATGATAATGGCTATGAGTTCTTCAATGATGTGATAGATCCCAATAAGAAAACTAGAAAGTTCTTTTTGAGCGCAGACGAGCTTGCTAACACAAAAGTAAATTTTGAGTTAACATCTAGAGCTACAGGTAAAAAAACGAGCTACCAAGTAACGATGCAGCAAACAACAACTAATGAAATGAAGGTGATTAAATTGTAGGATCCTACACAACACATTACTAGTCTCAAATTATTAATGCCCTTAGCCAAAACTAAGGGCATTTTAATGCCTCATTTATACCTTCAGGGTGGAAGCATGCTATTACAGCTAATCTTTCTGCGGTATTAAACTCATTTCTTCACTCCAATCGCAGCTTTGTAAGCAATCTGACTACTTGGTTTGCAGCATTTTGCAAGATAATTTTATTTTTTTTGACGTTTTCTGCTGTTTTGTGCTTTTTTTATCATTACTTTAACTCTTCATAGAAAACCAATGCTAAAAAGAGAACGACAAGCATATATTGTACATCAAGTAAATCTGCATAATAAAGTGCTGAGTACCGACTTGAGTTCTTACATAGATGTTTCAGAAGATACCATTCGCCGCGACTTACAGGAATTGAATGAAGACGGCAAACTTATTAAAGTACACGGAGGCGCCTTATCCCTTTCATTTAAACCTAACAGTCACCCATCTGGTAAAAATTATAGCAAAACAAATAAAAAGATAATTGCAGATAAGGCGGTCAAACTAATTGAAGATGGAATGTATGTGCTTACTGGCGGTGGAAATACAATTCTAGAAAT
>JBBRHK010000282.1:0-4225 GCA_038222815.1 Chitinophagales bacterium | reverse complement strand
TATATTATTTTATCTTTGGCCTTCTTAAAAAAGAAACTATGATTTACAATGCATCAGTAAAAATAATGCCGCTCGACGGTTTGTTAGATCCTCAAGGAAAAGCCGTGATGGGCGGGCTTGATAACCTACAAATAGCGGGTATAAAAGATGTAAGAGTAGGAAAACAAATTACTTTACAAATAGAAGCAGCTAATAAAGAAGATGCAGAGGCAATAGCAACTAGAGCTGCTAAGGAACTTTTGGCTAACCAAGTGATGGAAAAATTTGAAGTAGCTATTTTGTAGCAAAAAATATAGATTTTTTTCAAAGTCTCTCTCCTTAATTCTACCAACCTTAATTTCAACATATATTGCTTTACCTCGTACCATCTCCTATTGGCAACATTGCAGATATTACTTACAGAGCGGTATCCGTATTGAAAGAAGTAGATGTAATTCTTGCAGAAGATACGAGGACCACTGCTTATCTGTTACAACAGTATCAAATTACTACGCCACTTACTGCATACCATCAGCACAATGAACATAAAATTGTTGACCATCTAACCTCTCAATTGGCTTCTGGTAGAAAGATGGCACTAGTTACAGATGCTGGAACTCCGGGCATAAGTGACCCAGGTTTTTTACTAGTCCGTGCTTGTGTAAAATTAGGCATCCACGTAGAATGCCTACCTGGTGCTACAGCTATCATTCCTGCTCTCGTAAATTCTGGATTGCCAATTAACAGTTTTTGTTTTGAAGGTTTTTTACCTTTAAAAAAAGGCAGACAAACGCTGATGAAGAAATTAGCGGAGGAAGAACGAACTATGGTTTTTTATGAAAGTCCAATGCGACTTGTAAAAACATTGGTGCAATTCATTGAATACTTTGGAGAGGAAAGACAATGCTGCGTAAGCAGAGAATTGACGAAGAAATTTGAAGAAAATAAAAGAGGGAGTTTGAAGGAGGTGCACGATTATTTTGCAGAGAAGGTAGTGAAGGGGGAGATTGTGATAGTGGTGGGAGGGAAGGAGTGAGTTGTGAGTTGTGAGTTGTGAGTTGTGAGTTGTGAGTTGTGAGTTGTGAGTTGTGAGTTGTGAGTGATTGTATAACTTGGTAAGATAATTTAAAAGAATAAAAATCGAAAATACTACAGATTGAAAATTTTACTTTTCGTCTTTTAGTCCTGGAGGAACGACCATATGGTAGCCTAAGAATGACAAAATCAGAATCTTAAAAGTCGCAGAGGGACGACCTTATGGTAAATAACCTTTGCAAAAAATGCAAATAAAATAGAATGAAAATAAATTTAAAATATAGTTTTTTATTGCTTTTTTTCATTGCCTTGAATATCAATTCAATTGCAGCACAGAATGCTGAGACGAGAAACGCAAATGTGGCAATGGCTTCCACCAAGGTTCTCGCTGCAAGCAGATCCTATGTGGATACGCTTACTTCTCCATTCTTTTGGGGTAGGGGTTACACGAATGATGGAATGGGTAAGGCAGCAACATTTTTACAAAATGAGTTTAGACAAATGGGTTTGAAATCATTTAAAAAGGAAACTCATTTGCAGCCGTTCAGTTATCCTGTAAATAGTTTTTCTTCCAAAGTAGATGTAAGTATAAATGGAAAACCACTAAAGCCTGGAGTAGATTTTATTATTTCACCTGAGAGTAGAGCAGCAAATGGATCATTTACTTTGCAGCAAGCGGATAGTAATATTTTTATGAACAATCAATCAATGGTTGTAGTAAAAACCTCTAATAAGCTCACTTGGAGTGTAGCAGCCGAGGTTGAAAATTATACCCTGATAGAAGTTTTAAATAGCTCTCTAGAACAGTCGCCAAAATCAATTAAAGTTAACATTGAACAGAAATTAATTCCTGATTTTAAAGCAGATAACGTTGTGGGTTATGTGAGGGGAACGCAGTATCCAGATAGCTTCTTATTAATTACCGCCCACTATGATCACCTAGGAGGAATGGGCGATGCTACTTATTTTCCTGGGGCAAATGATAATGCAAGTGGCATTGCATTACTATTAAATCTCGCCAAATACTACGCAGCGAATCCACAGCCGTATTCTATTGGATTTATATGTTTTGCAGGAGAAGAAGCAGGACTTAAAGGGTCTGATTTTTATGTGAAGCATCCGTTATTTCCTTTAAAGAAAATCAAATTTTTGTTGAATACAGATTTAGCAGGAACCGGGGATGACGGGATAACAGTAGTAAATGCTACAGAATTTCCTGAGGCTTTTACGGCGCTCAACGAAGTAAATGATAAAAGTAAATTTGTAATTAAAATAAATGCTAGAGGAAAGGCCGCCAATAGCGACCATTATTATTTTTCGGAAAAAGGAGTGCCAGCATTTTTCTTTTACACATTGGGTGGTATCAAGGCTTATCACGACGTGTTTGATAAAGCGGCAACCTTACCTTTAGTGCAGCAGCCAAATCTTTTTCAATTGGTGATTGGGTTTTATGATTCGATGATGATGAGGTAGCAGTTGGCAGTTGGCAGTTGGCAGTTGGCAGTTGGCAGTTGGCAGTTGGCAGTTTCAAATTTTTGAAGATTAAGATAAAGAAGTCAATAGAATATTCAATAAAATAAAATCAATTATACAAGTAAAATAACAAACCTATGATTCGTATTTTTTTAGTGTTACTGTGTTTAAATGTTTGTGTGGCAGCATCTGCACAGTCCAATCGCTGGCAGCAGCGTGTATCCTATACGATGGATATTGATATGGATGCTAGCAGCAACCGGTTTACAGGTAGCCAAGTACTCAAATATTACAACAACTCTCCAGATAAATTAGATAAGGTATTTTACCATCTATATTTTAATGCTTTTCAGCCGGGCAGTAGTATGGATGTAAGAAGTTTAGAATTGGGTAAAACAAAAATCAATGGAAGGCCTGACTGGGATAGTAGAGTAGTAGATCGTATTTCAAAATTGAAAGATGATGAAATAGGGTATCAAAAAATTAAGTCACTAAAATTAAATGGTGTTCCACAGAAGTTTATCTACCACGAAACTATTCTAGAAGTACAATTATCGCAGCCTATTTTGCCAAATTCTATAGCTATATTATCATTAGAATTTGAAGCACAAGTTCCTGTACAAATCAGAAGAAACGGAAGAGACAATCCAAGAACCGGGGTTAAATATAGTATGAGCCAATGGTACCCTAAGCTTTGTGAGTATGATTATGAGGGCTGGCATCCTACACCTTATGTAGCAAGAGAGTTTTACGGCGTATGGGGAGATTATGATATAAATATTAATATCGATAAAGATTACAAACTGGCTGGAACAGGTATGATCACTAACGCAGCGGCTATCGGTTGGGGATATGATGTGCCGGGGAGTAAATTAAAACCATCTACAACTCCGAAGAGACTTTGGAAGTTCACCGCAAAAAACGTACACGATTTTGTGTGGGCTGCTGATGTAGATTATAAGCATATTGCGAAGCGTGCTGCAAATGGCACGATGATTAATGTTGTGTATAATAGTCCAAACGACGATCCTGCAAATGATAGTGCTTGGAATGAGGTAGCAGATGCTGCCATAAAAGTGCTGCCGTTTATCGAAAAGAATTTTGGAAAATATCCTTATCCACAATATTCATTCATCCACGGTGGCGATGGTGGTATGGAGTATCCTATGGCAACGCTAGTGCAAAGTCCATTTTTAGGAACTGCTTTCCACGAATGGATGCATAGTTGGTATCAAATGATTTTAGGAACTAATGAAAGTCTATACCCTTGGATGGACGAGGGTTTTACAAGTTATGCTGAAGACCTTGTTTCTGCTTTCTACAGCGGAGAAACTGCAAAAGATGATCTTAGAAAACAACTTGAAAAGGCTCCAACTAATCAACGACTAAAAAATGCAGTGGATAACTTACCTGAGAATCATTCTGGTGCGTATTCCGGCTATTATTCACTTACGCAGAGTGGCCTTGCTGAGCCATTAAGCCAGCACGCCGACCATTTTAATACTAATTATGCTTACGGTATTTCTTCTTACAGCAAGGGAGAAATTTTTATGGAGCAGCTTGGATATATAGTTGGAGCTCCGGTGAGGGATAAAATTTTGTTAGCCTATTATGACGAATGGAAATTCAAGCACCCTAATGCTAATGATTTAATTGTAGTAGCTCAAAAAGTGAGTGGCATACAACTAGATTGGTATAAAATGTATTGGATAAATACAGTAAAGACTATAGACTATTC
>JBBRHK010000281.1:0-4244 GCA_038222815.1 Chitinophagales bacterium | reverse complement strand
AAGAAACTTGGGATAGCAATTGGGAAAATGCTTGGCAAATGGTAACGAGAAGTGCTGATGGGTCCATCCTTGCCGGCGTTACCGGTAGCGCCATTCTTGGGGCTATCTCTGCTGCTATGGTAGGCTCGATTTTTAGCAGTGATGCTTGGAACAATGTGACATTTATTGCAGGCGAAGTAAAAAATCCTCAGAAAAATATTGGACTTAGCTTAATGCTCGGTACTTTGATTGTGACTGTAATTTATGTAATGGCTAATGTGATGTATGTTTCTGTTATGCCACTGCAGGAACTGGCATCCGCACCACAAGATAGAGTGGCTGTAGTGGTGGGTACAAAAGCTTTCGGTGACATTGGTGCTTATGTAATTGCCGTGATGATTATGATTTCTACTTTTGGATGTAATAATGGATTGATATTATCTGGAGCCAGAGTTTATAATACGATGGCCTTAGATGGATTATTTTTTAAGAAAGCAGCTTCGCTGAACAAAAATGGTGTTCCCGAATATGCATTGTGGATGCAATGTGTTATGGCTTCAATTCTTTGCCTTAGCGGTAGGTATGGCGATTTACTTGATATGATATCTTTTGTGGTGGTGTTATTTTATGCCATAACAATTATAGGTATTTTTAAATTGAGAAAAGATAGACCAGATCATCCTAGACCTTATAAGGCATTTGGTTTCCCTGTATTGCCTATTATCTATATTTTATTAGCGTTAGTATTCTGTGTTACTCTATTTATGTATAAGCCAGTTTATACTGGTTGGGGATTAGGCATCGTATTAGCTGGTATTCCGGTATATTACCTGGCAGTAGGGTCTAACAAGAAGACAATAGGATAGGATTATTTATTAAAAATTATTTAGCCATAATTAAATTTCAATATGCAAAAATTTTCTATAGCCATTCACGGTGGTGCTGGTACAATATTAAAAGAAGATATGACAGATGAGCTGGAGGCAGCTTATGTGAAAGCTTTAGACGAAGCGTTGCAAGCAGGTTATGCAGTGCTAGAGCAAGGTGGTAAAGCATCTAATGCTGTGAAAGCTGCTGTGGTAGTGCTAGAAGATAATTTATTATTCAATGCTGGTAAGGGGAGTGTTTTTACTAAAAAAGGTGTACAAGAAATGGATGCCGCAATAATGGATGGTAAGAATAGAGATGCAGGAGCTGTAGCTGGTGTAAGAAACGTGAGAAATCCTGTAGAACTAGCGGAAGAAGTTATGACGAATAGCAACCATGTTTTTTTAAGTGGAAAAGGGGCTAACGATTTTGCTATAAAGCAAGGAATAAAATTAGAGCCAGATGAATATTTTTTCAGTCAATTTAGATATGACCAATGGAAGCAACTAAGAGATAGTGATAATTATTCTCTTGACCATACGCACAGAGGCATTGAAGAATTAATGAAGGATAAAAAATTTGGAACAGTAGGTGCAGTAGCTTGTGATGCAGATGGCAACATAGCAGCAGCAACGAGTACAGGAGGTATGACTAACAAAAAATATGGTAGGATAGGAGATAGCCCACTCATAGGTGCAGGTACTTATGCTAACAATAAAACTTGTGCGATAAGTTGCACAGGACACGGCGAGCCGTTTATACGTGGCGTTGCAGCTTACGACGTGAGTTGCCATATGGAGTATAAAAATATGAGCTTAGAAGAAGCTATGAAAGCAGTAGTCCACGGAAAGCTGATAGAGCTTGAAGGAGAAGGCGGAATGATCGGAATAGATGCTGATTGTAATATTAGCATGCAATTTAATAGCGCTGGTATGTACAGAGGTTTTTGCAAAAGTGATGGAACAAAGGAAATTTCCATTTATAAATAGTAGTTAATAGTTTTTAGGTTATGAATAGATATGCAGTTATAGTGGCGGGTGGGGAAGGAAAGCGAATGGGAAGTACAGTTCCAAAGCAGTTTTTAATGCTAGCGGGTAAGCCAATTCTTTATCATACTTTAAAGCAGTTTTTAGATGCTTATGATGATTTAAAAATTATTCTAGTATTGCCAGAAGCACACGTGGCTGCAGGGCAAGAAATAATAGATGCTTGGTTCAACTATGATAGAATCACAATAGCCATTGGTGGGGATACAAGATTTCAATCTGTAAAAAATGGATTGGCGATTATCACAGATGACAATGCTATCATTGCAGTACACGATGCTGTGCGCTGCTTAGTTACAAAGCGATTGATCACAGAATGTTTTGATACGGCATCTAATCTCGGTACTGCGCTTCCTGTATTACCTTGCACAGATAGTGTTAGGATATTGACAGATGATACCAATGAATTTTTCCCGAGAGCTAATGTAAAACTAGTACAGACACCTCAGGTGTTTCATTCTAAGATTATTATTCCTGCTTACAACATTGAGTACAAAGAAAAATATACCGATGAAGCTAGCGTGGTAGATGCTTTTGGGATGCAGTTGCAGCTAGTAGAGGGCGATGAGGAAAATATAAAAATAACGACGCCAAAAGACATTATGCTAGCAGAATTTATTCTGAATAAAAGACGCTAATTTACTTTTTTAGCAGCTTAATTAATTTAGGTAGGTTATTAAATTTCACTCTTTGATAATACTCTAGTGAAGGATGCATAGTCTCATAGAAATCTGCAACACCTTGTATTTCTGAACCTTCAAAATCAAAAACTAAATTCCTTCCCTTAATTTCTTCAAATAAATTGAGGTATAGGAAATAGTTGGCTCTAAGCGTCTTGCCTATTGCTGTAATGCAAGAAAGAATATTATAGATCCTTTTATCATCTATCAAAAGTAAAACTACTGCCACCGCCTCGTTTTTTAGCATCACTTTTCTCATTATAAGATTTCCATTTTTGTAGTAAGAATTACAAAGTATCTTAAACTGAGCAATATCTTTTTTAGTAAGTGCTGTAATTCTATCTAAATATAAATCTGCATATAGTTCTATGCAAAAGCTTGGATCAGTCTCTGTGTGATAAGTCAGATTCCACCTCTGCAATTGTTTGATATTTTTTCTAAATGAATTGGAGAAATCTGCTAATGGCTCAGTGATATTCTTTAATTCAAGTATGTAATTTTTTCTGTTCTGTATGTCTAAGGAATGTCCTGCAATTTGATTTAGGTGATTGAAAGGATACTCTAAGAATTTAATTTCTTTTGTGAGACAAGATAAAAATTCATTAGTGAGAGTTTCATCAATTTCTATCGCAGACATAATACCAAGCTGTTGTATAAATGCAGGCTGATAGGCATATTTAATACCATATTTTCGCCGCCAAGGAATAGCTAATGCAGCCTCATAATCTTTCCAAATTATAGCATCCCATTTATTATCTGCCATTGTATTCAAATAAATACTTTGGTTATAGATCAGTCCATTTTTACTCGCTACAACACAGCTGTCCCATTTTTGAAAGTCAATGTCGCTATGTGCTAGATAACTGATCATAAATTAAAGCCGGGTAATGATTTTCTTAATGCTAATGCTTTAAAGTTGATGCTAAAGCTAATATTATTTTTAAAGGTATTCCCAGGGATTGTACTTTTAAAATAGTTACTGTAAATCTTGCTATAAACTAGTGGGAAATAAATGTTCAGAACATTTTTAAATATACTCAGTTGTAATCCTCCATCGTATAAGAACTTGCTAGAGTTACCATCAGCATTCCATAAATCTGCATTTGTGCCTACGTCAAAAAATACTTTTAATGGAATTTTTACTGGTAATAGTGAAAATGGATTAATGCTGTTAGGGATGGTAGATGTTAGATTTATAGCGCCAAGCCAGTCGTCTGTTTTGCCTATTTTGTTACTCAGGAAATCTGTTTTTACTTTAAATGCGCCATCACGCTCCATTATTTGCCTAGCAGCAAAGCCATCAAATTCATTTCTGCCAATAAAATAATTATCATACTCATAATCCTCATTACCCTTAGGGCCACTCATATTAAAGTGGAAACGCTCTGTTGCAAATTGTGCCGCTGTTGCTCTTTCGTTAGTATATAAAAATTTACCTGCAAATAATCTTACGTTTATGCCACCTCCATTTCCGTAATTAAAGTATTGTTTATTTTCAAAACTAAGTCGTGCAAAATTTTTTGATAACTCTGCTTTTAAAACGGAACTAAAAGGATAAAGCACCCTGTCATTGGCTATTCCCAATATCAATTGCTGAATCTGATAACTCTCTTTTGGATAACTTATTTCGAGGATGGAAGTTGTTGGATTTCTCTGAAACAACAATTCTGTT
>JBBRHK010000280.1:0-4246 GCA_038222815.1 Chitinophagales bacterium | reverse complement strand
GTCTTTCCCAACTGGCACATAGCTAGCACGATGAATGATAATATCGGCTGCTTGTAAAACTGGATACGTAAGCAAGCCTGCATTTATATTATCTGGGTGCTGCCTTGCTTTATCTTTAAAAGTTACCGTTTTTTCTAGCTCTCCTTTATAGGCTAGCATATTAAGGTAGAGGTATAATTCTCCCGTTTCTTTTAAATGGCTTTGGCAATAAAAAGCAGCCTTATCTGGGTCAAGTCCGCAAGCAATATTCTCTGCTAGCACTCTATGTACATTTCCTTTTAGGGTTTTAGTATCTGGATGCGTAGTGAGAGAGTGTAAATCTGCCACCATAAAATAACAAGGAAAACTATCTTGTAAGCGCACATAATTTTTAATTGCACCAAAATAATTGCCCAAGTGCAAGAAACCAGTGGGTCTTATACCACTCATCACTACTTTGGGGAAGTTTGTGGCATTTTCAATAATACTTGTCATTTTATTCTACTATTTTTATTACTAAGCAAAGATAAGTTTAGTTGTGAGTGGTAAGTGGTAAGTTTTTAAGTTTATAGATTTCGATTAATTGTTGAAATCAATTTAATTGAGGCGCACAAAACAAGTAACTCTCTATCTATCAAAATCATTTATTGAAAATGGAAATAACAAAAGATACCATCACCCACCTGGCAGAACTGAGCAAGCTACAATTTAGCGAAGCGGAGGCTGCTGCTATACAAAAAGACCTTCAAAATATGATAGGAATGGTGGGTAAATTAAATGAATTGAATACATATAATGTAGAACCGTTATTATTTATGTCGGCGACAGATTCTATTACTAGAGCTGATGAAAAGCAGGCTTCGCTTACCCAAGAAGAAGTTTTGCAAAATGCGCCTGCATCCGCTTCACCCTATTTTATTGTACCAAAAGTTGTGAAAAAATAATGCAAATAGTACTAGAACTTACTGGAATTAGAAAAAGCTATTATCTCGGAAAGCAAGAGCTTCCCGTACTTAAAGGGATAAGTCTGAATATATTAAAGAATGAATACCTATCCTTAATGGGGCCGAGCGGTAGTGGAAAATCTACCCTAATGAATATTCTTGGATGCTTGGATTCACCCACCGCTGGCAAATATGTATTAAATGGACAAGACGTGAGCCGCATGGCAGATAATGATTTGGCAGAAGTTCGTAACAAGGAAATTGGTTTTGTATTCCAACAGTTTAACTTGTTACCAAGACTTACTGCTGCGGAGAATGTAGCACTGCCGCTTATCTACGCCGGTGTAGGCAAGAAGGAAAGAATGGAAAGAGCGGAGGCCGTGCTTGAAAAAGTAAAACTTCAAGACAGAATTCATCACAAACCCAATGAGCTGAGCGGAGGACAAAACCAGCGTGTAGCTATAGCTAGAGCATTGATTAATGACCCCGCAATCATCCTTGCAGATGAGCCTACAGGAAATCTTGACTCTAAAACTTCTCACGAAATTATGGACATACTTTCGTCTATTCACGCTGATGGTAACACCGTAATTTTGGTTACGCACGAAGAAGACATTGCAGCATTTTCCCATAGAGTAGTAAGGCTAAGAGATGGAATTATAGAAACCGATATTAGAAACGCAGAACCATCTTCATTTACAACCGTTATATAGATTATGGCATTTAAAATTTATACAAAGACTGGCGACCAAGGAAAAACAAGTCTTATAGGCGGTACCAAAGTAAGTAAAAATAATATTCGCATAGAAAGTTATGGTACAGTAGATGAGCTCAATTCTTACATTGGACTAGTAAACGATTTGATACAAGATGAAGTTACAAATGTGGCTTTAAAAGAAATCCAAGACCGACTTTTCACCATTGGTTCTTGCCTTGCTTGCGACCCAGATAAAGAAACGGGTATGCAAATCCCAGACTTGCAACAAGAAGACTTATCATTCTTAGAAAGCGAAATAGACAGAATGACTGCGGTGCTGCCAGAGATGAAATCATTTATACTTCCAGGTGGACATCCTACCATTTCACAGCTTCACATTGCTAGATGTGTATGCCGCAGGGCAGAGCGTATTTGCGTAGCGATGCAGGAAGCAGAGCTTTTTATAGATCCGATCGTGATTCAATATTTGAATAGGCTTAGTGATTATCTATTCACTGCAGCGAGGTATGTGGGACAATTACTTAATGTGGAAGAAGTGAAATGGATGCCGAGAGTGGGGAAGAAATAAAGTTGTTGTTTCTTCTATGTAAAGAACATTACCCGGCTTTGTTTTGTTTATTTTCAACATATAAATAAACTGGTGACATTATTTATGACAGCTAAGAAACAAATAATATTCTCTTTAATAATTCCAATATCTTTTGTTCTATTAGTTTACTTTTGAAAACTTCTTGAGTACTATTTTAGGTTCTCAAAAGAATATAAATATATCTATACTTACGGTAGCACAATTGCATTTCTTGTACAAATGCTCTTACTACTTTCTTCTTTTTTATTTGGCGTTTATTTAATAATGAATTGGAAACTGCATCCATTTTGGGTAAGTCTTGTTTCATTTATTTTGGCAGGATCTGTATTTCTATACATTGCAATAATGTTTTTAATATTTTAAATAAACCCATATTAAAATTTTCAAGAACCAAAAGAAATTACATTCTTCACTTAACATCATAGTGATACTGTTTTGTTAGTTAAAGTTCAAAGTCTTTTAACAATCGGGTTGACCCCAATAAATAGTAGTTACCTAGTGCCTTCCGTATATTTGCCGCAAAATTTTGGAGATGAAAGAAATATTTATAAGTGTTTTATTAAGTTGTTGTATAAGTTTTGCTTTTGCACAAAGTAATATCGTAATTGTTGTAAAAGATAAAGCTGAAAACGCCCCATTACCGTCAGCTACTATTTCCCTTGGCAGTATAACTTCCATAACTGATGCTAATGGTACTACAGCATTCTCCAATATTCCATCTGGGAAACAAGTATTGACTTGCAGCTTCTCGGGCTATGCAAGCATCAAAAAGAATTACACATTTCCTCTAGCGAAAACTGACACGATATTTATTTACTTAGAAAAAGAGGAAGCGGAAGAAGAAATGGAAGAAGTAATTATACAGAGTACCAGAAGCAGTAGGACGATTGCAAACACAGCCACGAGAGTAGAAGTCATAGACGGAGAAGAATTAGATGAAAAAAATAATATGCGCCCTGCCAATGTATCTATGTTGCTGCATGAAAGTACAGGCTTGCAAGTACAACAAACTTCTGCTACAAGTGGCAATGCTGCCATAAGAGTGCAAGGGCTTGACGGACGATATACTCAACTTTTAAAAGATGGCTTTCCAAATTTTGGCAATTTCGCCAGCGGATTGAGTATTTTAGAAATACCCCCTTTAGACTTAAAACAAATTGAAATCATAAAAGGTCCAGCCTCTACATTATACGGTGGTGGCGCTATTGCAGGTGTTATAAATTTTATAAGTAAAACACCGGGTGATGAATTGGAAGCTAATTTTATGCTCAACCAATCCAACATTGGTCAGCGCAATATTGGAGCATTTCTTTCTCAGAAAAAAGGGAAAGTTGGCTTTAGTTTTCTGGGATTGGTGAATCGTCAAAAAGAATACGACGTGGATAAAGATGATTTTTCTGAATTGCCAAAGAGTAACAATATTACCATCAATCCTAACTTATACATTTACCCCAACGCATCTACAGAAATAAGAATTGGACATAGTTATACCAAAGGAAATAATATTGGTGGAGATATGCAAGTCATTGATGGCAAACCAGATGCTAATCATACCTTTTTTGAAGAAAATAAAACAAATAGGAATACAAGTACATTAGAACTCCAAAAAAAATTCAGCGTAACAAAAAAGCTGAAATTCAAAACTAGTCTCACAACTTTTGAGCGTAGAATTGCTTTGCCGAGCTATATTTTCAATGGTCTAAGTCGTAACAACTTTAATGAACTTTCTTTAGCGATAGATAAAAAAAAGCATACAATAATTACGGGTACCAATGTAGTTTATGATGCCTTTACACCAAAACAAACCACAAGTCTTTACAGTCGCTCATTTACCGTAGGCGGGTATATACAAGACACTTGGGATATTTCAGAAAATATCATTTTAGAATCAGGACTTCGTGTAGACCATTTGAATTATAAGAATGGTCCTACAAGCAATGCGGTCAAGAATAATCAAACGTTTGTGTTGCCGAGAATATCAGCGCTATTCAAAATAGACAGAAAATGGTCTTCTAG
>JBBRHK010000279.1:0-4268 GCA_038222815.1 Chitinophagales bacterium | reverse complement strand
TTGCACTTTCTTCAGCTAGCACCTCTATCACAGAAGGATGTGGAGGTAAGTCAGGGCTTCCTATTCCTAAATTAATAATATTCTTCCCAGCCGTATTTAGCCCTTCTATTTCTCTGAGCTTCTGAGAAAAATAATATTCATCAATGCCTTCAAGGCGTTTTGCGACTTCCATTTTATTACAGTTTTCCATTTTTATAAATTCCTAAAATCTTTATTTTCTCCGTCAATCCTTTCAACTTTTCCATAGCTTTTTCAAAGTCTCCAATTTTTTCAAACTCTAGATCTGCATGAAAAGAATATTCAAAATGACTACCCGGGATGGGCATACTTTGTAGTTTACTCAGATTAATATTTTGCATAGCTATTACAGAAAGTATTTTTGCCAAGCTTCCTTTAGTGTGATTAGAATTGAAATTGATTGACGCTTTATTTGCATCAGTCATTAGATGCTCTTCTTTTCCATCTTGAAGAATAAGAAACCGAGTGTAATTCTTCTTCATCGTTTGAATACTAGACGCTGCAATCTCTAGGTCATACGTTTCTGCCGCAAGCTTACTTGCAATACCAGCAATATGCTTGCTCTTGTACTGATGAATATGCTTTGCACTCAGTGCAGTGTCCTCTGTTTCTACCAGTTTCCAATTGTACTTTTCTAAATAATCTAAACACTGTAAAATAGCCATTGGGTGGGAGTGTACTTCTTTAATATCTGATAGTTGCACGACCTTGTTTACAAGAAGATTTTGCTGTATATGGAGATAGACTTCTCCTACTATTCGAAGATTATTTTTTATGATAAGACTATAATTAGGCAAAATACTTCCTGCTATAGAATTTTCAATGGCCATTACGCCTGCATCTACTTGCTTCTCATTGATGGACTTTACTACATCAGTAAAAGTATTGCAACAAACTACCTCTACTTTCTTACCGAAATATTTTATAGCAGCAGCCTGATGAAAACTTCCCTCAAACCCTTGAATAGATACATTCATACTTTATTCTTTTGCATAAAAAAATCCCGGCTTTTCGAGCCGGGATGTTTATGTTAATATTTTTTATTCTTTTTTTTAAAAAATCAACAATAGCATTCCCGGCTATCTATATAATAGTAGCTAAAATAAGAGAATGTATAGTTGTGATTGCTTTGCATTGAAATGTGAAATTAGGAAAAGATGTTTGAATCAGCAAAAACTTATTTCTAGCTTTCTGCTTAGGTTTTTTTAATATTATTTGCAAACTTATGAGTGATAGCAACCACCTTGTCAATATCCTTATAAGACAATGCATCATTTAAAAACCAACTTTCATAAGCCGAAGGCGGAAGATAAACACCATTAGCAAGCATAAAATGAAAGTACTTATTGAATAATTCAATATCACAAGCTGCTGCATTTTTAAAATTAGCTACAGCACTATCTGTAAAATGAACACTAATCATTGAACCGAGTCTATTGATAGTTACGGCAATCCCAGCCATAGAAAATGCATTTCCTAATCCTTCGTGTAGATAGGCTGTTTTGTCTTCAAGACTTTTATAGATTGTTGGATTTTCTTTTAAAGTCCTCAATGTAGTAATACCTGCCGTCATTGAAATTGGATTACCGCTCAAAGTACCGGCTTGATATACTTTTCCTACAGGTGCTATCTGTTCCATTATTTCTCTCTTTCCACCAAAAGCACCTACCGGCATTCCTCCTCCGATAACTTTTCCAAAGGTTACAAGATCTCCTTTTACTTTATACAACTCTTGAACACCACCTGGTGCTAATCGAAAGCCAGTCATTACTTCGTCAAAAATTAAAACAATATTTTCCTCATCACAAATTTTCCGAAGTGCTTGCAAAAATCCATCTGCTGGTAATACACATCCCATATTTCCTGCAACTGGCTCCAGAATAATAGCTGCAATCTCTCCCCTATTTTCCTCTACTATTTTTCTTACTGCATCCATATCATTGAAGGGAGCAATAAGGGTATCCTGCGTCGTTCCTTTTGTGAGACCAGGTGCCGATTGAATACCAAGGGTGGCCATTCCACTTCCTGCACTTACTAGAAACGCATCTGCGTGTCCGTGATAATGCCCTTCAAATTTTATAAATTTATTCTTACCCGTATACCCACGAGCCAAGCGAATCGCACTCATACAGGCTTCTGTACCGCTACTCACCATCCGCACCATATCTACATTCGGGCACATAGATTTTATTAACTCTGCCATTTCTATTTCTAGCAAAGTAGGCGCACCGTAAGAAGTAGATTTTTTTACAGCCTTTTTAATAGCAGAAATAACCTTCTTATCTGCGTGGCCCAGAATCATTGGTCCCCAGCTGGCAATCATATCTAAATACTTATTGCCATCTACATCATATAGGTAAGCCCCTTTAGCTTTCTTAATAAACACAGGCGTTCCACCCACACTATTAAATGCCCTAACTGGAGAATTTACACCACCAGGAATCGCTTCTTTTGCCCTGCCAAATAACACTTCACTTTTACTATAACTCATCTTTCTACAATATTTTTCTTCGATTTTTATGAAATTAATTTACAAGCTTGCTTAGCAAAATAAGTTGCTATCAATGATGCACCTGCTCTTTTCATTGACGTCAAAGTTTCTATAATTGCTGCATCTTCCTGTATCCAACCCTGTGCTGCGGCCGCTTTGATCATCGCATATTCTCCGCTTACATTATATACACTTACCGGAACATTTACCTCATTGCTTATTTCTCTTACAATATCTAGGTAGGATAATCCTGGTTTTACCATTACAATATCTGCTCCTTCTTTTACATCTTGCAATGTTTCTTTTAAGGCTTCTTTTCTATTGGCATAATTCATCTGATAAGTTTTCTTATCTCCAAATCCTGGCGCACTATCAAGCGCATCTCTAAATGGACCATAAAAACAAGAAGCATACTTTGCACTGTAACTCATAATACCAGTATGCACAAAATTATTTTCTTCCAATCCTTGTCTGATGGCCGCTATTCTTCCATCCATCATATCACTTGGAGCTACCATATCTGCGCCGGCCGCAGCGTGGCTTACAGCCATTTTTACTAATGCATCTACCGTTACATCATTCACAATAATTCCATTCTCTACAATCCCATCGTGACCATAAATGCTATAAGGGTCAAGCGCCACGTCCGTCATTACATACATTTCTGGAACGGCATTTTTTATAGTTTTTATCGCCCGTTGCATTAAACCGTCTGCATTCCACGCTTCCTTTCCCGTATTATCTTTTAAATTGTCTTCTGCTTTTACAAATAATAAGACAGAACGAATACCAAGACTATACAATTCTTTTACCTCGTGAATAACAGTATCTAAACTGTACCTAAAATAACCCGGCATAGAAGGGATTTCTTTCTTGATATTTTTTCCTTCTTCGAGAAATATCGGTGCAATAAAATCTGCTGGACTGAGCAAAGTCTCTGCAGTAAGCGCCCTTATGGCTGCATTCGTTCTTAATGTTCTAAATCTATTTATCATTTCAGTTATTTAAATCCAATCTTTTGGATGTAATAAAACTTGTAGCAATTTATGCTCCGCCGTGCCTTCTTCTGGTAAATATTGATACTCAAACCTTACAGTTGGTGGGAGACTCATTAAAATACTTTCTGTTCTTCCATCGGTCTTTAACCCGAATATTGTTCCCCTATCGTGCAGCAAATTAAATTCTACATATCGTCCTCTTCTTACTTCTTGCCAATGTTTTTGCTCCGCAGAAAAAACTGTATTGGCATTTCTCTTTGCTATGCTCGCATAACTTTCTATCAATGCTGCAGCACAATTTCCTGCAAGACCTAACCAAAATTCTGCTGTTCGCTCTTCCGTAATTCTTTCGTGGTCATAAAAAATTCCGCCGATACCTCTTCTTTCATTTCCTCTATGGGTATTTACAAAATAATCATCACATTGTTTCTTATACCTTGGGTAAAGTTCGGATGACATTGCATCACAGGCACTCTTGTGTGCCTGATGAAATAATACCGCATCTTGCTCCATCAAATAATATGGCGTTAAATCTGCGCCACCACCAAACCATCTATCTATTACTTCCCCGGCCGCATCATACAATTCAAACATCCTGTAATTACAATGAACGGTTGGAACAAAAGGATTAGCAGGATGAATCACTAAACTTAAACCGGCAGCAAACCAATTATCGCCACCAATATTTAACTGGCTTCTCATTATGTCAGTAACTTTTCCAAAAACAAGAGAAGTATTTACTCCGGCCTTTTCAAAAACAT
>JBBRHK010000278.1:0-4273 GCA_038222815.1 Chitinophagales bacterium | reverse complement strand
TCGTAACTCATAATAAATTTTATTTTGACTTCAAAAGTAGCCATTTATAATTAGAAAATCATTAGCCAAATTCACACAGTTTGGGTTATATAAAAAACGTCAAAAAAAGAATAATGTGTATAAGGTAAAAGAAGATATAATAAAAAAAAATCTTTTTTAAAATTGGCCAAAAAAAAGGTAGATTCAATACCAGTACGGTTATTAAGAGACAAAGATTTTTTTGACCTATTTATTTTCATATAAACTGTGAAAAAAGGTTCAAATAAAAATTTTTTTTTCAACATTTTATTTTGATATTCGTTGCCCGCTAGGAGAATTACAGCTGTATTAATAAATTGTGATTTTTTTGAAGCATACCCCTTAACTAAAACTAACTCTAATATATTAAAATAGGCACGTTATAATGGATAATTCGTTTGATAAAATTTGGAGTGCTTGTTTAGAGATCATAAAAGATATCGTAGAGTGGCAACATTACAAAACATGGTTTGAGCCTATCAAGCCAGTTGCCTTACACGATAAAGTACTTACCATACAAGTTCCAAGTCAATTTTTTTATGAGTACTTGGAAGAGCACTATGTTTCTTTACTTGCAAAGACATTAAAGAGAGAACTAGGTAAAGAAGCAAGATTAGAATACAGAATAATGGTAGATAGTGGTAATGCGAAGCATAAGCCGTTAACTATGGATGTACAGGGTAATGGATACAAAGCGTACCAGAATAACGAAATGGATTTTCCGCTAGTGACCAATAACCCTGTAAGAAACCCTTTTGTTATTCCAGGACTTAAGAAAATGCAGATTGACCCTCAGCTCAATCACGCTTACACGTTCGATTCTTTTATAGAAGGAGATTGTAATAGAGTAGCGAGACAAGCAGGCAAAACTGTAGCAGAAAAGCCAGGTACTACTTCTTTTAATCCACTAGTAATTTATGGTAGTGTGGGCCTAGGTAAAACTCACGTAGCGCAAGCCATAGGAAACGAGGTAAAGAAATTACACCCCAATAAAGTAGTGCTGTATGTAAGTTCTGAAAAATTCATCAATCAGTTCATCGACCACGGTCGTAATAATGCGATTAATGATTTTATACATTTCTATCAGATGATAGATGTGCTTATCATAGACGACATTCAGTTTTTTAATAGAGCAGAAAAGTCTCAAGATGCCTTCTTCTCTATCTTTAATCACCTACACCAAAGCGGAAAACAGCTGATCCTTACTAGTGATAAAGCGCCTAAAGATTTGGAAGGTGTGCAAGAAAGACTATTAAGTAGATTCCGCTGGGGATTAAGTGCTGACCTTGCAATCCCATCTTACGAGACTAAGATAGAGATTCTGCAAAACAGGATGAAGAGAGATGGATTGGAAATGCCTTTAGAAGTAGTAAAGTATATAGCCTATAACATCAATACAAATGTAAGAGAGCTCGAAGGGGCGCTGATTTCATTGCTTGCTCAGTCTTCTTTGAATAAAAGAGAAATAGACTTAGAGCTCGCGAAGAAAGTCCTAAGAAACTTTATAAAATCTAGTAACAAAGAAATTACGATTGATACTATTCAAAAAATGGTGTGCGAGTATTTTGATGTGGCATATAATAAGCTTTTAGAGAAAACAAGGAAGAGAGAAATTGTACAGGCTAGGCAAATAAGTATGTTCTTATCGAAATCTTTTACTAAAAATTCTTTGAAAACTATAGGAGAGCATTTTGGTGGTAGAGATCATACGACGGTTATACATAGCTGCCAAACTGTGAAGGACTTAATGGATACGGATACATTATTTAAAGAGAGTGTATTGGAATTGCAACAAAAAGTACAGTTAGCTTCAATGTAGCTTTGCTTTTTGAAAAAGGAAAGTGAGTACTAGCCTACTTATAAAAACTTTTTTCTTTGAAATTAAAAATTGTTTTGGCAATAACATTTTAGGAATGTATTTTTGCTGCCCCTTCAAAAAAAGGGATTAGTTTTTTGACTATAGGAGAGATGCCTGAGTGGCCGAAAGGAACGGTTTGCTAAATCGTCGTACGGGTTAAACTGTACCCAGGGTTCGAATCCCTGTCTCTCCGCATCTTTTTGAAAATATTAATACCACCGGGGAACTTTTTTAGTTCGGGATGTAGCGTAGCCCGGTTATCGCGCCTGGTTTGGGACCAGGAGGTCGCAAGTTCGAATCTTGCCATCCCGACTCTAGCCCTTCACATTTTGTGAGGGGCTTTTTTATGCCTAGTAATTTGTGGTACATCTCGTCCCGACTTAGGGGTCGGGAAGGTCGCTAACTCAGAATCTTGCCATCCCGACTCTAGCCCTTCACATTTTGTGAGGGACTTTTTTATGCCTAGTAATTTGTGGTATATCTCGTCCCGACTTAGGAGTCGGGAAGGTCGCAAGTTCTCCGCCGCGGCGGATTGCCATCCCAACAACTAAAGACCCTTCGATTGATTTCGGAGGGTTTTTTATGTCTTTGATATCACAATAGTACTTAAGACGCAAGTTCTCCGCCGTGGCAAATTGCCTTCTGAATTTTACAACCACAATTTTGGAATATCTGCACTATGCTACTATTTTTTGAGAACTGGAATTGTTCTTATACCCAACAAATACTTATTATGATTAGGCCAAACACTCTAGCACAACTACAATAAATTATTAGACTCCCCAATTACTTAGAACCTCTCTTTTCCTAGCTTTCAATGCCCATATAATTTAATCTTAATATAATGATTTGGTAATATACTTTGATATTATTACGTCTACTTTTACACTTAATAAATTAAAAAAACTACAGAATAATTGAGAAATAGTTCCAAGCAAAAACAATCTTCTTTTATACCAATAATGCATACCAATTATGAAAATTTTTATACTAGCTCTAATTTTTGGCATACCTTTCTACTCTTTAGGGCAAACATCAGTAACTGCTGATCCTGCCTTGCAAAACGCTGTTTTTACAAATTTAAGTAACGGTATTATATTGCCTTTTGGGCTTCCGCTTAATGGCCCTATAAAACTAAAATTGCCCCTCCGCAACATAAATACAAGTAATGCAATTCCGGCTGGTTCTTGTAAAGTAAAGGTAGGATTAGGTTCAAAATTGGTCGTAAGCCCAACATTTAACCTCTTGACTGCAAATACTAGTAATAAGTTTTTATGGACCGTTACCAATACAGGGGGGCAATTTCAATTATCCGGCGATTTAATTGATGAGTTACCTGCTGGCTATTCAGACACCGCAATATTTGAATTGGCTGGCTCAATATTAGGAAACTCAACCATTACTATTAATTTTCTTGTAACCAATCACAATACTGGAATTGTCTTATCTGATGAAGACCCGACAAATAATGGAACTTCTAGCCCGTATAGTATAATACTTGCTGTATTACCAGTCAAATTAACAAATCTTTTCACAGTGAAAGACAATTGTTCCTTACAACTATTTTTCAATACTGAAAATGAAATTAATGTAGAAAAATACGAATTGCAAATAGCTAACCTCAATGACAATAGCTTCTTAACCGTATCAACCTTGCCAGCTAGCAATAGTAGAAGTTATCGTTTCAATGCACAAGACTTTACCTCTTCTTCAGATAATAAGATTGTTCAATTACGAATAAAAGTTATAGACTACGACGGCAGATTCTATTATAGTGAAGTACTTACCAGCAAAGTAGATTGTAAGAACCTGTCAGATGAATATGTACTTTACCCCAACCCCATTTCTCGATCTACAAATGAGGTACAAGTAGAAAGTAAAATAAACAGTTTTAGAGGATTATATAACATTAGCATTTTTGATGTTGCTGGTAAAGCTGTAATGAACAATTCTATAACAGTTAATAATAATACTAGATTTAAGGTCAATGTACAGCAATTACCCGCTGGTCAATATGTTCTTAGATTTATATCAAAAGAAACTGGTGTAGTAGAAGCTATAAAATTCATCAAACTATAGCATCAGTTAATTAAAAAAATAGAATCGATTGTAATTTTTTCTTTTGCCCATTTTACCCAAACGAAATCTAGGAAACAGGCGTTTCCTAAGGAACAAAAATATATGAGAGGAATTGTAGAATCAAAGTATAAAGTGCTATACAAACAGCTTATCCGCATGGAGGAAGACTTAAGCAATTTACAGCATCAAGATTTTTGTGATAATTTGATTGCGTATCGTAAAAAACTGGAGCAGATTTACTTGCACTATCGAGCCAATTTAGAATTAATCAATATCGCAGTTTGCGATTTCGATACACAAGAAAAAATAATAAAAAGG
>JBBRHK010000277.1:0-4275 GCA_038222815.1 Chitinophagales bacterium | reverse complement strand
ACTACCAATAAAATAAAGGAGAATATAAAATTATTTATTTACGGAAAAGACGGAACAAATTGGAATAAAGTAATAACAGCTGGGAGTAGTAGTTCAGCATCAAAAGTTATTGTAGAAGAAAAAAAATACAGGCAAGAAGATTTAGAAAAAACACAAACCTGGGGAGATAAAGTAGATTTAGCGCAGGCACTAGCAGATTGGTCAACTATCAAGAAGCTAAATATTCCAGCCATAAAAAATATCTACGAAGCCGCAGGATTTGTAAATGAAGTTTTACTTCAAGGAGATGAAATGAGGGTGAAGTCTTTGCTCTATTATATGTCTCCTTCAGACGCTTTTAAGGCACCAGAGTATAAAGTTTTTACAAGGTATGGCAAGGAAAGGTTTGATAAAATTATGAGCGCTGCTGTTACTGCCGACTACCTGTATAAAGACCAGTACTGCCCAATGATAGATGTGAAGGAAACCACGCAGTCTACCATTGATATTTATAATAGAGATCGCAGTAGCTATGCCAGGTTCGAATTTGGTATAGAAAAAAATGAATGGAAACTTACTGGCGCAACTATATATGTGTTAGATGGTGAAGCCGCCAAGAAGCTAAAAGAAACCGCTTGTACTAAGACTTCATTAACTGCCGTGGAAAGAGGTCAGCAGCAAGAATTAGGGAAACTTAAAGTCAAAGACTATGTCTTGGCGTTTTACGAAACTGATAAGCTCTGGTATCCTGCCTTTTACCTAGGTTATGAGAATTACTATTACGATGTACAATACTTTATGAGCAATACAAAAGGTAAAGTAAGAAAAATAGTTCCAATGAAGATCCAAGCTGGTGATAAGGGATTTGTAAAACTTAAAGACGGCGCCTTGAAAGAAGTGACCATAAAGTCAATAACTGGTACAGATGTAGTGATAGATTTTAATGGAACAGATACTAACTATAAACTGTCTGGAATACTATTTCAATAAAGAGGAATTATATGCCCTTCAAATATTTCTAAATCAAAAGGGGTACTGAATTAAAACCATTTTTTATAAATGATAAAAAATTTAAAGTATGAAAAAAGTAACATTTATTTTTTGTAGTTGTGTAGCGATGGCACTAGTGATTACCTCTTGTAAAGAAAGTAATAGTGAGAAAGGAGAAGTTACTACTGAAGTGGTAGATGCAACGCCAAAAGAATTCCTATTTGCAGACAGTAAAGTCAGCTATAATTCTAACTATACATTGGTAAAAAACGTAAAGAAAAGTGAGACAGTTAAAATGGTCAACCCTAATATAGTAGAAGCTGCTTATTACGATTTGAATATGCCAAAGGAAGCTGGAATGGCAGGCGTTAATTGTCAAAAAATTAAGGGAGATGTAAATATTGAGAAAATGCTAGATGCCGTTATAGGAAGTTATGCTAAAATAAAGGATGTAAAACTTGACGAGCAAAGTATAACAGATGTTTCTGCTACTGTCGGACTCAATGCAAAGTTGGCAAAAGGGAAAATTTTATTCGATGATTATAAAGGAGGGTTCACTACTGGGGAATATAGTGTTATGGTAGTCGAAAAAGGTAAGGAAGCTTTTTTATTTCAAGGGCTCTTTGAAAAAGAGGGTTCTCCTTTTGCCATTGGGTTTAGTAAAATGCTCAATGATATTAAAGTGATTGACAGCGGAAAATAAATATTATCACAATTGAAATTGCTCAAATAAAATGCCTCTTCAAAAACTAAAAATTAAACTGATGACATTCTCTAAAATCGCACTGGCAATATTTGTAATAGCCTCTTTTTTACTCGTAGGCTGTAAAGAAAAAAAATCTTCATCAAGTGTAGTAGATGAGATGGTAGCAAAGTCAAAAGAAAAGCGAAAGGCAAATGCAGAACAGGAAGTGGCCGCCGAATCTAAGTTATCTAATCCTACAGCAATTGAAATAGGCGCCATAAAATTAGAATATCAATCGCCCTATAAATTCAGTAAGGATGCAGCTAGGAGTCAAAGTCTAAGAACAATGAGCCCAAAGATAAAAGATGCTGCAGCATACAATTTGAATATTCCGCAGCAACAGGGTACTGCCGGATATAGTTATTTCAGTTACTCAGAAAAACCCTCTGTCGACGGAGCTTTAGAAGGTATAATTAATGGCTATCTAGGTATGGGTGATGTAAAAATTCTCTCTAATAAGCGAGAAGATGTTAGCAGTAGGATAGGCTACGATGCAAAGATGGCGACCGGTTCTATGTCAATGAAAGAAGCGAGTGGGCAGAACTATGCAGAATTTTCCCACTTAGTTATACAAGCTGGAAACGAAATGATAATTTTTACTGGAGTGTTTGAGGAGCCGAGCAACCAAGGTTCTAAATCATTTTTAGAATTATTAAACTCCATTAAAAGTACCAGCAAGCAATAGCAGATTCTTACTTCTTTATGCTTTAGTAAATCGCAATAATTAATATAAAAATGAAATCGAATTATCAAAAAATATTTTGCTCTATTGTAATTTGTGTACTCACATTTTTTATTATTGGTAATGTAAATGCCCAGAGGCTTTGCAATAACAACTTGCCCGTAACCCAAGCACATTTACAAAATATTGTAATACAATCTAGCGGTATAGAAAGAAGTTTTTTGTTGTACACTCCAGCAGGATATTATGCGGGCAGACATAGCAAAGTGGTTTTTATGTTTCACGGCACAAACCAAGATGGCCTAAAGATGTACAATAATACTAGATGGATGGCTGAGGCTAATCAAGACAAATTTTTACTCATATTGCCTAATTCACTTTGTTATTATTTAAAAGATGAGCAAGCCGTAAAAAGTAGGTGGAACGATGGCAATCTAAAGTTACGCCCTAATGAAACTGGAGCAGATGATGTACAATTCTTTAGAGATATGCAGGGTTGGATAGAAAATTATAGAGACTCGCTAAATCAGGGAGCTACTAATATGCCAGATAGTA
Source organism: Chitinophagales bacterium (assembly GCA_038222815.1). Classification (GTDB taxonomy): domain Bacteria; phylum Bacteroidota; class Bacteroidia; order Chitinophagales; family Chitinophagaceae; genus Ferruginibacter. Next base: position 1,324 of record JBBRHK010000277.1, on the reverse strand, counting down.
AAATTTTTATAAGTGGCTTTTCTAATGGGGCTAGTTTTTGCAGCAGATTATTGATGGAAGCCTCCAGGAATATTGTAGCAGCGGCCTTTGTAGCGGGACTCTTACCTACAACAAGTGTTGCCCAACCAGCCACCGTCGTTCCCACCATAATGGTATATGGTGGTAAAGATGAGCGTGTATTAGATACTCTTAAAACTATGTCGGTTCGATTTCCTGCTAGTCCAACGGCGTTTTCTAACAATATGCTCTTTAGAGCCATTACTAACTGGCATTTGCAGCGTAATGAATTAGTAAATGTTTTTACAAGTACTTCAGATACTAGCAAGTACAGTCTGGTATATAATCAACCTAAAACTGGGCAAGGAATAAAACGAAAGTATGTAGAAATAAAAGTGTTCCGAGGCCTAACCCATAGCTATCCAAAAATGGCAGCAACTATGTTCAACAATTTTTTTAAGCAATTTTAAAATATAAATTATGAAAGGAATTAACAAGATTATGATCCTCTTTGCTTTTTGCAGTTTGTTGCTAAGCACTTCAGCATTTGCACAAAGTGTAGGAATAAATACAATAAGCCCAGATCCCTCTGCGCAACTAGACATAGGCTCTACTAGTAAAGGATTGTTGATTCCTCGTATGACTGCCATTCAGCGAGTTGGGATAGGCAGCCCAGCCGCAGGTTTATTAGTTTATCAAACCAATGGGCTTGCCGGATTTTATTTTTTTAATGGTACTTCTTGGGCAATAATCAAAAGTGGATTTGGGGATGGCTTTTTCACTTCCGACGCCGCTAAAATTTCCTATACGGACGTTTCAGATTTCGGAAAAGCATTTATTCTCAATGCTACAGCAGTAAATCATCTTGCAGGTACAGAAACGAAACTGCTATTCGTTCCAGAAAAGGGCGGGGCATTTAGGGCTGGTACAGTTAATGTAAAAAATTGGGATTTAGATAGTATAGGATTTGCAAGTTTTGCAACTGGCTTTGCTAGCAAAGCAACCGCTCAATATTCTTTTGCAGCTGGTGTTTTATCAGCTGCTACAAATAGCGGAGCAGTGGCTATTGGATCATCTAGTATCGCTTCTGGACAATCTGCTTTCGCATTGGGTCAAAATGCAAAAGCCACGGGAAACTTCAGTGTCGCAATGGGGTACCAAGCAGAAACTATAAGTTCTAATGCTCTCGCAATTGGAGATAGTGCCCAAGCAACCAAAAATCAATCTAGCGCTCTAGGGTTTCGCTCTATAGCATCTGGTGTAAATTCAAGTGCTCTAGGATATCGCTCTGTAGCATCTGCTAGTAATTCTTTTTCTGGAGGGAATA
>JBBRHK010000276.1:0-4280 GCA_038222815.1 Chitinophagales bacterium | reverse complement strand
TAACCTTACGGACTATTATAGGTACCATGCTACCCTCAAAATATCCAATGTTTTTGTATTGGGGTAAGGAATATGTATGTTTTTATAATGATGCATTTGTGCCTTCATTTGGTATTCATGGAAAGCATCCTAGTGCTTTAGGGGAGGAAGGTGCTGATTGCTGGCCGCACATTTGGAAGGAAATAAAGCCTTTGATTGACCATATACTTGCAGGAGGTTCATCTACCTTATTTGGAGGTACAAATATTCCCATTTTCAAAAGTGGAATGCTACAGGATGTGTATTGGACCTTTAGCCACAGCCCCGTAAGAAATGGCGATGGCATTATTGAAGGTGTGCTTGTACTTTGTAGCGAAACAGTAAATGAAAAGCTTACGGAATTAAGTTTGAAAGAGAGTATTAACGAACTAGAATTTGCTGTAGAAAGTGCCGAGATGGCTACTTTCAACTATGACCCGGTAACAAATGAATTTGTAGGAAACGCAAGACTTAGAGACTGGTTTGGCGTTGCCAAAACGGGCAAAGTAAATGTTGACATTGCACTAGAAGCCGTGATAGATGAGGATAGAGAACGAGTGAAAACGGCCATTCAAAACTCATTTATTTTTCAAAATGGTGGTAAGTACGAAATAGAATATACCCTAAGAAATAAAGATACGGGGCAAGAAAGAATTGTCCTTGCGAGAGGGCAAACTTCCTTTGATGAAAATCAAATTGCCTATCGCTTCAATGGAATTGTATTGGACTTGACTAAACAATATCTTGCCAATAGAAAAATTAGAGAAAGTGAAGAGAGCTTTAAGGTTCTTACCGAAGCATTACCTCATCTTGTGTGGGTTACAGATGCAAAGGGAGGACAACTGTACATATCTAAGAGCTGGTTAGAATATACTGGTTTTAAAGAAATAGATACTCACTCTTGGTCACTTATTGCTCACCCTGAGGACGTTGAAGAAATAAATCAGAAATGGCAACAAAGCCTAACAAGCGGCATTAGTTATAAAACAGAAGTGAGGTTAAAAGATAAAACAGGAAAATACAAATGGTTTAAAGTAGACGGAGTACCGCTCACAAATGAAGAAGGTAAAATAGTACGTTGGATAGGCGCCTTCTCAGACATACACGACCAACGCCTAAGAGAAGCACAGAAAGATGAGTTTATAGCTATTGCTAGCCATGAAATGAAAACTCCGCTCACAACTGCCAAAGGATATCTTGAATTACTCCTGCTCACTATCATGCCTGAAAACACAGCTGCTTTGCTTTATGCAGATAAGGCTAATCAAGCATTAAGCAGGTTACAAAATTTCATTGCAGAATTACTAGATGTAAGCAAAATAAGTAATGGCAAGATTAATTATAATTTTGAAGAATTTGATTTCGTAACACTGCTGCAAGAGGCGGTGCATAATGCACAAGTAACCACCAAACTTCATACAATAAGCGTAGACTCCCCTAAGTCTATAATTATAGAAGCTGATAAATTGAGGTTGATACAGGTAATTGTAAATCTGCTATCTAACGCTATAAAATATTCTCCCAATGCGGCAAATATTAGTGCTGTAGTCAGCTCTGACGCAGATAAAGTACAACTTTGCGTAATAGATGAAGGAATCGGAATGGGCGCTGAGCATTTAGAGCATGTATTCAGCAGATACTATAGAGTAAAAGAACATGCAGTACACTTTCAGGGTCTTGGTGTAGGACTTTATATCTCTTACGAAATTATACAGCGACATAACGGCAAAATGTGGGTAGAAAGTGAAGTAGATAAAGGGAGTAAATTTTATTTTGAATTGCCAATCAACCAATCGAATCATCAGCAGTAAATACCTAGTAATGGAAGGAAAAAATATTTTGGTCTATGACGATGATGAGGAAATACTTTTGCTCTGTAAAGTAATTTTAGAAAAGAATGGCTATAACGTAAGTACAAAAAATAGATGTGACGATGTGTTGCAAGAGGTCATTCAAATTAAACCCGATGTAATCTTAATGGATCTTTGGATACCAGATATGGGTGGAGAGAAGGCTGCACAGGCATTAAAAACTACCGACTCTACAAAAGACATTCCTCTTTTGTTGTTCTCTGCCAATGCAGACATAGATATTATCGCAGAAAAAGTAGGCGCCAATAGTTTTATTGCAAAACCATTTACAATAAAAGATTTTTTAGAAAAAATACAAAGTTTTCTTTGAGGAAAATCAAGCTTAGAAAAAGAGCCACTATTTTGAGTAGTGGCTCTTTTAGTATGAAAAACTTTAAGAACTATGTTTAAAAATTTACAGATACACCTCCCATCATATTGAATCTACGGCTATTATAACCCACCACATCAAAGTATTGCTGATTGGTAATATTTCTAAAATCTGTAAACACTTTAAACTTTGTATTGACATTATAAGCAAGATAACAATCTAAAGTATAGTATTGTGGCTGGCTAGCTGGGCCAGGATCAAAGCTTCCTTTAAGTCTATTACCCACAAATCGAAATGCTGGAGCTACTGTAAATCCCTTTAGAGGCTGAAGCTGTAGCGCAGTATTCAATATAAAATTAGGGCGGCGATAAAGATTTTTAATTTTTACTCCATTGCTACTTCCTTCGCCATCTACAAAAGTAAAGTTATTTTTTAAACTCCCATTCTTTCCAATGGCTACGCTGCTCTCTACTTCAAAACCATAATCATTTTGCTCATCTCTGTTTATGTAGTTGCTTTGAAAGCTATTGGGGTCTGTGTAAAAAATGATTAAATCTTTAATATCTCTCTTGAAGCCCACCAGTCGAAAAGAATTCCTTTTATCGGCTGACAAAGTTTGAATACCAATTTCATAATTTTTACTTCGCTCAGGCTTTAGGCTTACATTTCCATATTCACTATACAATTGGTAAAGAGATGGAATTTTGAATGCAGATGAAATATTGACAAATACTTTTGTAAACTCATCTACATTATAAGAAGGGTTAAATGAGAATGTACTGTTGCTTCCGTAAACACTATGATTATTAAATCTACCTCCTATTTCTACATTAAATCCATTTTGATTCACCAATAATAAGGAAGCATAAGCAGCAAAATTATTTGCTTTTGCACTGTCTGCACTTAGCTTACCAGAATACGGAAACATAAAATCTGCTGCGTAGCCGCTAAAAGACTGCTCTGTTCTTTGAGCATTGTATTGCGTACCAGCGACTAGCGACAGCTTTTCTGCTAAAGAGAAATTTCCAAATAGTTCAGAAATAAAAGACCTTCCTTCATAGTTTGCAGTATAAAAATCTCTATTCCCTACAGTTGCTGTACTATCATCTAGCAGCGTTCTTTTTGCAGAAAGAAAGCTATTGGTAAAGTGAATACTCGTTTGTTTCACTTTATACTTCAAATCAAAAGTATGTACCGTATTAAAATTTTCTCCTGTGTAATCTTTATCATCTCGGAAAGCACCAGCATCCAAAGAAGTATTATACTTGCCAATATTACTTAATAAACTTGCAGAGATTTTTTCATTAAAATCATAGCCAAGTTTTACCTGCGTGTTGTACTGCTTAAATTTATCGTTATCAAAATTTGCGGCGCCAGTAGTATCGAATGCGCTAGAAAACCCTTTGCTAGTGATGCCGCTAGCACTTACATTATAATTAAACTTTTTATACCGCCCTGTAAATCCAATACTTGACCTCAAGGTATTGTAAGAACCATACGCAATTTGTGCATTAGAACTTAGCTTTTCTGTTGCAGCTTTTTTGGTAATGATATTGATCACTCCGGCTACTGCATCACTGCCCCAAAGCGTACTTTGCGCCCCCTTAAGAATTTCTATTTTTTCTATCTGCGCTACGGCAATAGTATTTAAGTCAAACCCATTATTAATATACGAAGGGTCACTTACTGGCACGCCATCAATGAGTATTAGCGTATTTCCTGTACCTGCTCCTCGCAGATAGATGTCTTGATTGGAACCAAAACTATTGTTAGCTCCATTAATAAAAACGCCAACCTCATTATTCAGAATTTCTGAAACAGATTTGCCAACTTGATTTTTTAAAGTGGCTTGGGAAATTACCGTTACTACTTTGCCAGTAGTATTTTGCTTTTGCTCAAATTTTGTGGCGGTTACAATTACATCATCAAGTTGTTTTGTAGATGAAGTGTCTTGCGCTTGTAGCACGCTGCTGATTGTGACAGCAGCCATAACCAAAAATTGTTTTTTCATTTTTGAAAAATTTTTTGTTTTGACTGCTTCCGTTGATAAAGTAGAAATATAATAGCCCCACAGCTTTTAC
>JBBRHK010000275.1:0-4360 GCA_038222815.1 Chitinophagales bacterium | reverse complement strand
CACGGTAATTAGGCACCCTTTTATAATGACTATGCGCTACAAGATTCATAATGTCTTCTTCAAGATTTGCACCTGTACAGCTGATGATAGCCACTTTATCTTGTCTTATCATTTCTGCTAAGCTAAGACCAAGCTCTGCTGTACTCATTGCTCCAGCTAGAGTTATCATCATCTTTCCACCTTCATCTAAGTGCGTAACGTAACCTTTTGCAGCATCCATTAAAGCGGCTGCATTAAAATGGCGATAATGATGTTCTATATATGTACTTACTGGACCTTTGCTCATAATTTCAAATTTGATTTTTGTGATGCAAATTTATGGAATATCTTTTCTCTAAAGTGAAGCAAACTAGAAAACGCTATCATTTCTAATTAGGTATCTATTCTCCCCGACACAATGTTTATCTTTAAGCAAATCATCAAACTAAATCAACAAAAGCATTGAATTTTTTAGCTCACGCCGTTTTATCATTTGACCATCCAGAAATACTAGTGGGTAATATGATCAGCGACTTTGTAAAAGGTAAAAAGCAATATGACTTTGAACCAAGTATCAGATGTGGCATTTCACTGCATAGAGCTATTGATGTATTTACAGATGAGCATCTTGCTACAAAGGCTATGAAATCTTTTTACAAAAAAGACTATGGGCTGTATAGCGCAGTACTGGCAGATGTGAGTTATGATTACTTTTTGGCAAACGATGAAAATATTTTTCTACATCACGACCAGCTAAAATCTTTTACCAATCAAACCTATTCGCAGCTCGCATCTTTTGGCCATATTCTGCCAGAGAATTTTGCCTATGCTTTTGGCTATATGCAAAAACAAGATTGGCTTTTTCATTATAAATCTGATGAAGGTATTGCTAAGAGCTTTGCAGGCCTGCAACGTAGAGCATCCTATATGAACAATACCGAACTAGCTATGGAGATTTTCAAAGAAAACAAAACCGAAATGAATTTGTTGTACCAAGAGTTTTTTCCGCAAATTCAACAATACGCCTTAACAAAATTGAAAGATATAATAGATGCGGCTTCTATATCTTTGATAACAAAAAAATAAAACTGATGAAAAAAATATTTGTAAAAATTCTATTTGTTACGTTGGTAGGTCTCCCATCGTTTGCATTGGCACAAGACTCTTTGAAGAATATTCCCGCTTTAGATAAGACTGGGATGGATGCTTCTTATTACCCCGTTGATTTTCCAAAACTAAAAATGAGAGATAAAGTAACTACTCCGCTGACTGCAAAATTAATTTACAGTCGTCCGGTGTTGAACGGCAGAGCTATGATCGGAGAATTGTTGCCATATGGCCAAATATGGAGAATGGGAGCCAATGAAGCGTCTGAATTAGAATTTTATAAAGATGTCACTGTCGGAGGGAAGAAAATTAAGAAGGGAGAATATAGCATTTACGCCATACCAGAAGTAGATTCTTGGACCATAATCATCAATACTGAGAACGACATTTGGGGTGCTTACAAATACGATGAAGGTAAAGATGTAGTACGAGTAAAAGTTCCTACAACCGCCATTGCCAATACCGTAGAAGCACTTACAGTCTATTTTGAAGAGGCTAAAGATGGTTGCTTTTTAGTGGCTGCTTGGGATAAAGTAATGGTTAAATTACCTATTCAACTTTAATATAAAAATTAAGCAAGCAGTATGAAGTATCTCTTTTACATCCTCTTTTTCTTTGGTATGGTTACAGTAATTGTTTCATGCCAAGAACCAGTAAAAACTTCTAATACTACTAATAGTCTTGATACGCTGTTTCGCCTCAATAAAAATCCTTACGTAGTAATGGATCAGTCGCCTATGGATATGATTTACCTGCCGGCAGATTATCCTTTAAAACGCATGCAATTACCGATAGCTCAAGACATAGCAGCTCCGGTCGTTAGGATTATATACAGCAGACCGCATAAAAAGGGTAGAAAAATTTTTGGAGCAGATTCTACCAGCCTTTGTGCTTATGGTAAAGAATGGCGTCTTGGTGCCAATGAGGCTACGGAGATAACTTTCTTTCGTACGGTAAGTATCAATGGTAAAAATATAGGACCTGGCACTTTTACAATGTTTTGTATTCCAAATGCAGATAGCTGGGAAATAATTTTTAACGCCGATACAAATATCTGGGGGCTGAATCGTAATCCTACTAAGGATATTTTTAGCCTAATGATACCTGCAAAGGTTCAAGAACCAAGCATTGAAGACTTCACAATGGTTCTTCAAGAAACGAAAGAAGGTGGTAATCTATTAATGGCTTGGGATAATGTCAAGGTAGATTTACCCATAGTGTATATGAGGTGATAATATAAAAATATTGAATCACAGGGCTGTCATTTGATAGCCCTTTTCTGTTTACGTTACTTGAGTTACAAGGGCCATTTTCACACAAAATAAATATCACTTAGCTTTGTAACTATACAAAACAGTAATACAAATGAGTAATAATTACAAGCTAGACACCACACTAATACACGCAGGCGCAGAGCCAGACCCTAGTACAGGCGCTATAATGACGCCCATATTTCAGACGAGTACTTATGTACAAGAAGCACCAGGTGTAAATAAAGGATATGAGTATGCAAGAAGCCAAAACCCAACAAGGGCAGCACTTGAGGAAGCATTTGCAAAAATAGAAGGCGGAAAATACGGTCTTGCGTTTGGAAGCGGGGTTGCTGCAACTGATGCTGTTATGAAATTATTATCTCCAGGAGATGAAGTAGTAGCCGCGGCAGATATGTACGGTGGAACTTATAGACTATTTACAAAAATCTATCAGCGCTTTGGAATTAAATTTACCTACGTAGATACTACAGATGCTAGCAATGTAGAAAAAGCTATTTCACCTGCTACAAAACTAGTATGGATAGAGACACCTACTAATCCTTTAATGAATATTACAGATATAGAAGCTGTAGCAGCAATCACCAAAAAAGCAGGCGTTTGGCTTTGTGTTGATAATACTTTTGCTTCGCCATACTTACAAAATCCATTGAGTATGGGCGCAGATATAGTGATGCATTCTGCTACAAAATATCTTGGCGGCCACAGTGATGTGATACAAGGTGCATTAATGATGAATGATGATTCACTTAGAGAACAATTATATTTTATACAAAAAAGTAGCGGTGCCGTTCCTGGCCCAATGGATTGTTTCCTAGTATTAAGAGGGATAAAGACACTAGGAGTAAGAATGAAACAACATTGCTTGAATGGAGAAAAAATTGCACACGCCTTACGACAGCACGATGCCGTAAAGAGGGTTTACTGGTGTGGCTTTGAAGACCATCATAATCACGATATTGCTAAAAAGCAAATGAGAGGCTATGGTGGAATGATGAGTTTTACCTTAAAGGATGAGTCCCCAGAAGCCGTTGTTAAACTAATGAAAGCAACTAAATTATTTTCTTTGGCTGAAAGTCTCGGCGGTGTTGAGAGTTTAATCAACCATCCAGCTTCTATGACTCACGCTAGTATCCCAAGAGAAGAGCGTTTGAAGATTGGACTCACTGATGGTTTAATTAGGCTGAGTGTAGGTATAGAAGATGCAGATGATTTGATTGCAGATTTATTTGCTGCGATAGAAGCTTAAAACTTTAGAGACTTTGGTAAATGAACAGTTAGCAACCTTCCTCAATAAAAAAGTAAAGGAATACAACAAGCCTTCTTTCATTACTAATGATCCTGTGTGCATTCCACACTTATTTACCCAAAAACAAGATATAGAAATAGCCGCCTTTTTTGCGGCTATTTTTGCTTGGGGCATTCGTACTACCATAATCAATAAGTCAAAGGAATTGCTTGCAAGAATGGACAATGCTCCATATGATTTTTGCATCAATCATTCTGATATAGATTTAAAAAAACTATTAGGTTTTAAGCATAGAACATTTAATGATACTGACCTACTTTACTTCGTAAGCTTCTTCAAGTCTCATTATAGCCAATATGAAAGTCTTGAAGATGCATTTCTCCTCGGCAAGAAAAATAAAAATGACGGGATGGAGGCAATGCTAAATGGCTTTTACCAGCATTTTTTTTCGCTAGAGGATGTTCCGCATCGTACAATGAAGCACATTGCTTCTCCGGCAAAAAACTCTTCCTGTAAGCGGCTGTGTATGTACCTGAGGTGGATGGTACGTAAAGACGACTGTGGCGTAGATTTAGGAATCTGGGAAAGAATCAAAATGAAAGATTTAATGATACCTTTAGACTTGCATGTAGGAAGAGTGGCTATAAGCTTTGGGCTGATACAAAGACCAAGTACTGACTGGCAAACTGTGGTAGAACTCACCGAACAAATGAAACAGCTAGATCCTAAAGACCCTGCTAAATATGATTATGCC
>JBBRHK010000274.1:0-4379 GCA_038222815.1 Chitinophagales bacterium | reverse complement strand
TAAGATGGAGTAGTGCCGCCTACTGCAGCATTACTGCAAAGTTCCAGTCTATCTGCACCGGCACTCGCTGCAAGCAAGGCACTTTCGTAATTAAAGGCTATTACTTCTAGGAGGGGCATCATAAAAATGTTTTGCTTTTACTATTTTATTTTCTGTAGTTGTTTTTAAACTGTAAACGAATCCTTCTTGAATAGCGTAGGCTCCGTGTCTGCCTTTTTTATCTAGAGCAAGGAATCCTACTTGTAAAGTTTTTGCTTTTGCCGGGTCACGATCTATAATTCGCTTGCAGGCTTTTTTACAAGCTGCTTCTGGACTGTAGCCATTGCGCATAAATTCTACTACGAGATGTGTGCCACAAATACGGATTACTTCTTCGCCTACGCCGCTGCTGGTAGCTGCACCTACTTCATTATCTACAAAAAGTCCTGCTCCCACAATAGGAGAATCTCCAACCCTGCCGTGTATTTTGAAGGCCATACCACTTGTAGTTACTCCTCCACTTAGGTTATTGTTACTATCTAATGCAAGTAAACCCATAGTATCGTGGTTGGGAGAACCATCATCAAAAAAATTGGGCGCAAATGGGCCATTTCCTTTTTTATTTTCGACGTTTATTTCTGGTTTATATTCTGATTTTTCGATCCACTTTTTGTAATCTTTTTTTTGTGAAGGGCTCAGTTCTGAAGATTCCAATTTAAAACCATTCTCCAACGCAAATTGCTGTGCACCTTTTCCAGCTAGTAAAACGTGAGGAGTTGTTTCCATTATTTTTCTAGCAACAGAAATTGGATGTTTAATTCTTTCCAATGCTGCTACAGCACCGCAATTAGAGTGTTCATCCATTATGCAAGCATCGAGTGTTACAATACCATCTCTGTCTGGAAGTCCTCCGAGACCTACACAACAATCTATCGTATCTTCTATATAGTTGGCGCCTTTTTCAATGGCATCTAAAGCTCTACCATTCTTTTCTAAAATCGTCCAAGCGGCAGCGTTTACAGGCATTCCGCTATCCCAAGTGCTTATTACTATGGGCAGATTGGGTTTTAAGTCAGTTGTAAAAATGCCTTTCGAAACAGCAGCAATAGAACTGAGTTGAAGGAATTGTTTTCTTTTCATATCAATATAATGTAGCCCGATTTTCTAAATGTCTTCTGCTTTTGGTGGTTCGTTAGAAGTTCTATCATCTTTAGAGTCTGGCTCGAAAGCTCCTCCTTCTTGGACTGGATTTTGCTCATTGTAGCCTTTTTTAAGCTCTCCATTTTCTGTTTGTTCGGCTAGTTCTTCCTTTGTTTCTTTGGGTTCTGGATTGATGTTTTCATTTATTGAATGTGACATAATTATCTTCTTAAGTTGTTAAGTTTAAAATTAAGGAATAATAAAGCAAACACTTTAAGTATTAATTTATGATGATGTGAATAAAGATTGTTTTTGTTTCGCAGGTAAATTACGGATGCAATACCTTGTGGCAAAGAAGTTTGTATGATATATTTGTAATGACGAGTTCTTATTTAGCAGCTGTAATAATTCTGCAATGAAAGAATTCTTAAAGATAATTTAGCTTCAACAATACTGAATCTAGTCAATGAAGAAAAAAAATTCAGTTCCAAATTTGTCGGCTCTTAATGACATCATTGCTTATCCCAAAAAATCCAAACTTTTGGTTGAAATTGTCATCTCATTGGGTATTATTACTTGGCTTCTTTATATTGGCGGTGTTTTTTCAGCTAAACAGAATGTTGATGAAGGTTATATTTTTAGCGTTTGTATTAGTCTCATTATAGTGTATTTCATAGTTTTTGAAATTGTGTCGCTTCGTCACGGACTACCAGAATTGATACTCAATGAGCAAGGTGTTTTCAAACGAAACTTACCTTGGAAAAAAACACAATTTAATTTTATTGCCTGGGAGTTAATATCAAGTGCATATTTACGTGATGAGTCGAATGACGAACTTCCCAGTATTAGGCTCGTATTTAATGCACGAAATAACACGATGATTAAGATAACATTAAACGGATTGAATATTAGCCACGATGAATTATTTATTATAGTTGAAAAATATTCTGTCATTCATCGATTTGGATTCTTGAGAGATGTGTAATTTAATTGGGCTAGGATTTTCCCAGCTTGTTGGGAGATATTTTTTTATTGGCTTTAGCCAAACGAAGGGTTTTTAATCCAATTGTAATACTGCGAGAGAGTCATACTATTATGAAACATATTATTCCGCCCCTTCAGGGCTCTGAACACTTTTTACAATAAATTGCTATGATATTAAAGCCCTTCAGGCTTTTTTTAAATTCATACAGGTTTGACCTGACGGTAATAATTCCAATTTTTAATTTGCTTTTACTTTTCGTCCTAGAAAGAATTAGAAATATATTTTTGCCAATCCGCCGCGGCGGATGATATTATTAATCGGTGTAGACTATTTTTTAAAAAAAACAAGATGTCACCCTTTCAGGGTTTTTAACTTCGTGGACTTTAATTATCTATAATAATGTCAGCCTTTCAGGCTTTTTCTTAATCTTGGTGGTTTAGAGTTTAGGGCAGATATAATTAATATCATTACAAATTTACCTCTGCTTTTTTTGCGCTTCCCTCGATGCCTTTGCGATATTTACTCGATAACTGTGATACATTTTGCTTAAACACTTGCTGATTGAGCCTTGCGCTAAGGATAGAAGCGGCATCCTTCCCGTCCTGAAAGGCGGGAAGATACAGCGGATAGCCTTTTAAAGCGCCCAAAAGCTTTTAATTAGAACCTCAATTCAGAACAAAAAGCCAATCTCTGCCAATATTTGTTATATATCCAAATAAATCGTACTTTTGCGGCGCTAAAATGCCCGGCATTAGGATGGAGCCAACGCAGATTTAGCAGTATATGAGAGCATAATCTACATTATATCAACCCTCAGTCGTCAGAAATATCAGATGATAATTGTAAGTAGGGTTACGTCTGCACTAGGCGGAAATAAATATTTCTAACAAGAATTTTAATAAATAAATAAAACAAAAACGATGGGAGACTTACGTTATCAAAGAAACTTCGGGATTGCCGCACATATCGATGCCGGTAAGACTACAACTACCGAGCGTATTCTTTATTACACTGGTGTGAATCACAAGATAGGTGAGGTACACGATGGTGGCGCTACAATGGACTGGATGGCTCAGGAACAAGAAAGAGGTATCACTATTACTAGTGCTGCTACTACTTGCTTTTGGAACTTCCCAATGGTAGAAGGCAAAAAAGTTGCCGATACACACGAATACAAATTTAATATTATTGATACTCCAGGTCACGTGGATTTTACCGTAGAGGTAGAGCGTAGTCTTCGTGTATTGGATGGTTTACTAGCATTGTTCTGTGCTGTATCTGGTGTGGAGCCACAGTCTGAGACTGTATGGCGCCAGGCTAATCGTTACAAAGTACCAAGAATTGGGTTTGTAAATAAAATGGATCGTAGTGGTGCAGATTTCTTGAATGTTGTGAAGCAGATCAGAGAAATGCTAGGTGCGAAAGCCGTTCCACTTCAGTTGCCTATTGGTGCAGAAGATGGATTTAAAGGTGTGGTTGATTTGATCACAATGAAAGGAATTGTATGGAATGAGCAGGATATGGGTATGACTTTTACGGAAGTTCCTATCCCAGAAGATATGGCTGAAGAAGTAGCTCAATATCGTCAGGAATTGATTGAGGCTGTTGCAGAGTATGATGAGAATCTATTGGAGAAATTCTTCGATGATCCTAATACAATCACTGAGGCAGAAGTACACGCAGCGATTCGTGCGGCTACTATTGATATTTCTATCATACCAATGATGTGTGGTTCTTCTTTCAAAAACAAAGGTGTACAAACTGCGCTTGATGCTGTAGTACGTTATCTTCCTGGACCATTGGATATTGATGCTGTAAAAGGTACAAATCCAAAAACAGGTGAAGAGCTTTTGCGTCACGCTGATCCTAAAGAACCATTTAGTGCTTTGGCATTTAAGATCATGACCGATCCTTTTGTGGGTCGTCTTGCTTTCTTCCGTGCTTACAGTGGTAGATTAGATTCTGGTTCTTATGTATTGAACACCCGTACTGGAAAGAATGAGCGTATCAGTCGTATAATGCAGATGCACGCTAACAAGCAAAATCCGGTTGACTTTATTGAAGCTGGTGATATTGGTGCTGCTGTAGGATTTAAGGATATCAAAACTGGTGATACATTATGTAATGAAAACCATCCGATAGTTTTGGAGAGTATGACTTTCCCAGAGCCAGTTATATCTATTGCGGTAGAGCCGAAAACGCAAGCTGACGTGGATAAAATGGGTATGGCGATTGCTAAATTGGTAGAGGAAGATCCTACGCTTAGAGTAAAGAC
>JBBRHK010000273.1:0-4384 GCA_038222815.1 Chitinophagales bacterium | reverse complement strand
CTTGAGCTTTGTAACTTTTATTGGTTACCTACAATTTCAATTTAATGTTTTTGGCAGCCGCTTTGGATTAGCCAGCTTCATTCCAATGGTTGTATTATTCTTTTGTGCTTACTATTTTGATCATCTCGGAGTTCTGGGTTTGGCCATTACTAGTCTTGCTGCTTGGGCTGGCATCACAGTTACCCCCACTAGGATATTAAGGGAGAATGACTTTAATAGCACTACCATTATTTACACTGGCTTGTTGCTCGGCGTCGCTCTAGTATTGGCGTGCATCGCTACGCAAAAGACAAAAATTAAGAAGCATTTTGAATTTAGTTACAGCAATTTTGGTACACATATATTTTTTATTTCCTGTCTTGCTGCAATGTTTAATTTCGACAGGGTCTATTTACTTTGGTTTGCATTGCTTGCTGCTGCCTGCTGGTTTTACTACAGAAAAGCAGTAGCAGAAAAGTCTTTCTATTATATTCTACTGCTCACTCTATATGGCTATATCGGTTTAGGATACGTAACAATTAGATTATTGTTTTACACCGATATGGGAAATGAAATTGATGGAATTTATTTGGCTTTAATTTATTTTATTGCGTCTGCTGTTGGTTTGATTTTATTTTTAATTAGTATGAATAAAAAACTAAAAAATTAATGATAGCGTATAATAAAACATGGCTAGATAATGAAGTCGCGGCTGCAGAAGTAAGAGAAGCATTTGCTGAAGGCTGCATAAGCACAGAAGAAAGGGATACTGCTGTAGCGCAATTTCCATCGGGCTTTTACACGCCCAATATTTCTATTAGAACCGGTCTATTTTTACTCACCATTATAATCATACTGCTTTCTTGCGGATTGCTCTCCCTTATTTTCCTCACGGCAATTGTAGATTCTGAGAAATCTGTCGCAATTGCTAGCGTATTATTTGGCTTATTGTGTTATGCTTTTTTAGAAGGATTTGTAACTAAGAAAAATCACCGAGAGTCGGGTGTAGATATAGCTTTTATGATAGCTAGTTTTAGTTTTGTTATTGCGGGGCTCAATTTTTTATTTAATATCGGCGAATTGGGCAATGCCATTATTGTTTTTGCAATTGCGGCATTTCTTACGCTTCGATTTGCTAATCCATTGATGGCTTTGGTATCGACAATTTCTTTATTGGCAGTTGTTTTTTATTTTCTATTACAAATAATTGGCGGAGTGCAAGCAATTGTTCCTTTTGTATTAATGATAGTTTCTGCATTTATATATTTTGCTAGCAAAAAAACAGCAGCCACCATATCTTGGCGGCATTACCGGGATTGCCTTTTTCTTACAAGTATTATTGGATTAATATGTTTTTACTTAGCGGGAAATTACTATGTGGTGAGAGAAGCAAGTGTAGCATTTTTTAATCTTGATCCTTCTGCAGGAATTCCATTCGGTTGGATATTTTGGATATTCACCGTAATCATTCCTCTGGCATATATAGTATGGGGAGTAAGAAGAAAGGACCCTATTTTATTAAGAACGGGATTGTTGCTAGTAGCAGGAATTGTATTTACTGTAAGGTATTATTACGAAGTGTTGCCTGTAGAAACGCTAATGCTTTTTGCCGGAGTTGTAATGATTCTTATCGCCTACTTTTTTATTAAGTATTTGAAAGTGCCTAAAGCAGGATTTACTTCAGAGGCTCTATCAACTGGCAGCGGAACAAGAAATATCGAAGCCCTGATTATTGCAGAAACTCTATCTAGTCAGCAGCAATCTAGTAACCAATTTGGCGGTGGGGATTTTGGAGGCGGTGGTGCGAGTGGGAGTTATTGATTCATATATTAGACTTAGTTTCTTAATATAAACCTCTCACCAAGAGATTTTTTGCACCATTCAATAGAAATAATGTAAGCCAACTATTTTCCTTTTACATTTCCTTTTACATAAGTGTAAGTATCTACATTCATAATATTATAAGTACCATTATTAATCGTATCTGTAATACTCTCTGTAAGCCCTGCCTTATTTAACTTCACCTTCCTCGTTGAAGGAGCGCTAGTGCTAAAAGATATCGTAGAGTTATTAGGCGACTTCACTTCTCCGTCGTATGGATAGTCTACTTGGCAGGCTGGGTTTGGTGTATTATCTATCTCTTTGTAATTATCTGTTGTACTTGAATATTCGCCCTTGTTTTCTCTTGATGTAATGTTTTTATTTTTGTCTAGATTATAGATAATCTTTGATGTAGAGTTTCCTTTTTTAGTGAAAACATTTTTGGTAACAGTCACTTTACTGTCTGTCCATTCGTAACTTTCTTCTAGTGTATAATTTTCCTTCTTTTGTTTGTAGAAGATTGTCTTCTTAGTTTTTAACTTTCCATCACTGCTGTAAGTGAAGAAAAATTTTTGAGGATCTGCACCTTGCAAATATTCATCTTCGTAGCTGGTAATATTTCCATCGCTATTATGGGTAAATTTTTTGCTCAAAGTAAATAGCTTTTTATCTTGAAAATATTTTACTTCTTTCAAATGAAAACTACTGTCATATTTATATTCCCATTTGCCCGTCCAACCTGCACCATTCCAAATGTGTGTACTGAGTTTCCATTCACTTTTATTTTGAGCAAAGCCAACTTGCAAAATCATCAAAAGCACAAATAAGACAATAGTTCGTTTCATAAAAATCACATTAAACCTTCAAGATTAAAAATTTATTGTTGCATTTACCGTTTTCACTTTCCCATCGGCATCAAACAATTTCATATCAGTGATTGTCATTTTATTTCCATCCACTTTAAGAGAACCACCTGATTTGTCGTTGGCGATAAATTGCTTGTCGAAACCCGGTGCGGTCAGCTCTAAACCAAATTCTCCATCGCTTACTTTATAAGAACCGCCCTTTGCTACTAGTGTGCCTGCCTTTGCATTTTTCTCATTGGCAAATGTGGCTTGCAATAATGCTAATGGCTCGTCTTGCTGGCAGAGTACAGAAAAATTATCTATCTCTTTATTACTACCAAAGTACTGCGTGCTTACTCTACCAGACATTTTTGTACCATCCACGGTAAAAGAGCCTTTTTTTGAACTGCTTGATTCGTCTGTGATTCCAGTTTTGTTTTCATTCCCTTTACAACCAGTTGTGTAAAGAGTGGCTAATAGCATAGTGTAAATAATTAATTTTTTCATTTTTATATATTAATTTTTTGTAGAAGAAATTTGAACATTTTCAAAATTCCAATAGTCTTCACTAGTTAGCTTCACATACTCTTTTCCATTTTCTCCTGTGCTCTCATACACAAAAGATATAAGAGCCTCTTTATTACTACCATTCATTTTTATCCTACTTAATTCCTCTCCTTTATGGCTTGATAATATAAGTGTACCACTAGTAGTAGCTGCTGATGCTGTTATCTGAAATAGAAACCGCTGTCCTTTTTTTCCATTTTCTATACGAATAATTACATTGCTACTTTTATCCAATGTAAAGCCGCCAGAGAAGCTCATTGGTCTGTCAACTTGAATTGACCAAGGTGCGTCATAGAATTTTACAGTATAATCCGAGGGAGTTTTAGTAAATCCAGTTGTTCTTGTGGATCCCAATTTCCATTTTCCTATGACCTCTATTCCACTCCCACCGGGAACCCTTATTGGAGGGGGCTTTGTAGTAATCTGTGCGCTAGCTTGAAAAGTGCCGAATGCGATAGTGAGTACTAAGATGGAAGTATATTTTTTCATTTCTTATATTTTTAATCTTATAATCTTCTGTATTCGTAAAGGTTTATACTACCTCCATTATCCACTCGTCTCGTTACGTAGCCGTCTATATTATAGCTGTAGGTATAGCTTATTATAAAACTAGGGTAGGTAATGCTGCCAACATTATTGACAGAGTTTTCTGGGAATAAAACCAGACTTGGAAAGCCTCCTAAAATATTTTTCTTGTTATCGTAATTACTGTATAGGAGTGTTCCGCTTGCGCTACCTACATTGTCTGATGGCGTCGATTTTGTAAAATCTGCCGCTGAAGTTAGGTTCCCTTTGTCATCAGAAGTATATTTTGTAATAAAACCATTCCCCGATTGTGGTGTGTAATTAACGGTAATCACACTGCCTGCATAGCTAAATATATAGGTATCTCTCAGTGTTTCAGTTGTACCGCTTAGTCCATAAGTTTTTTTAGAAATTAGCTTACCATTGGCATCAAACGTAAACCTAAATCTGCCAAAAGCATTATCATCAAAATATGCCAAACTACCATCTGGGTTGTAGCTAAAACTGTACGTTCGTGCAGAGTTAAATGGATTAGCTGTTTGGTTTATAAGCGTTACCCTATTACTAGCATCATAAGTATAGGTTCGCACGATACTATCGTTAGTCCCAGCCTGACTTACGAGACGAGTAAGTACATTAGTGCGAGT
>JBBRHK010000272.1:0-4389 GCA_038222815.1 Chitinophagales bacterium | reverse complement strand
AGTTAAAAACAAAAGATCTTTTCTATCTTATTTAAACCGTTGATTGAATTGACAATTGTTATCTAATCAACAGAAGTATTAATAGCTTCCCGATACATAATTTTTTTGAAATGGAAAATTATCGACAGAATTATATCTAAGAATTCATCGTAAGTCATTAGCTTATCTATCATACCATTGGGAGTGATTTCGATCACACGATTGGCAACCGTTTGCATAAACTGATGATCATGTGTGGTGAATAACAACACGCCAGGGAAGGTTGTCATACTATCGTTAAAAGCAATGATACTCTCTAGATCCAAATGGTTAGTAGGTTCATCAAGCATCAATACATTCGGATTCTGCAGCATCATTTTGCTGAGCATACAACGTACTTTCTCTCCACCACTCAATACAGAGGTTTTCTTCATAATCTCATCTCCAGTAAAAAGCATTTTACCTAAGAATCCACGTAAGAAATCTTCATCTACATCCTTTGTTCCCGGCGGAACATATTCTCTTAACCAATCCATCAGATTAGCCTGTGAACCTTCAAAATATTCTTTATTATCATTGGGTAAGTAGGCGGTAGTAATCGTTGTACCCCAGCTGTACTTACCAGCAGTAGCATCTAGGCGGCCATTGATGATTTCAAAAAAACTTGTCAATGCGATTGGATCCTTACTTAAAAAAGCAATCTTATCATTCTTCTGCACATCAAAATTGAGTTTAGAAAAAACAGATTTACCGTCTATTGAATAAGACAAACCCTCTACTTTCAAAATGTCATTTCCTGCCTCTCTCTCTTGCTTAAAAATAATACCAGGGTATTTTCTGGTACTAGCTACAATATCTTCGAAAACTAATTTATCCAAAGCCTTTTTTCTACTCGTAGCCTGCTTACTCTTACTAGCATTAGCAGAGAATCGTGCGATAAATTCTAATAAATCTTTCTTCTTATCTTCTGCTTTCTTATTCTTATCAGAGGCTTGCCTTGCAGCCAACTGAGAACTTTCGTACCAGAAGCTATAGTTACCAGTGTACACTTTGATTTTGTTCTTGTCCACATCTGCCACGTGAGTACACACCGCATCTAAAAAGTGACGATCGTGACTTACAACAAGAACGATGTTTTCGTAATCGGCTAAGAAGTTTTCTAGCCAAGCGATGGTTTCCACATCCAAGTTATTGGTAGGCTCATCTAATAAAAGAATATCAGGATTACCAAATAGGGCTTGTGCCAATAGTACCCTTACTTTTAGGTTGGCACTTACATCCTTCATCAGTACTATAAGCAATTCATCCTTTATACCAAGATCATTGAGTAAAGTAGCAGCATCACTCTCAGCAGTATAACCGCCCATTTCCCCAAATTTCTCTTCTAATTCGCCGGCTTTTATGCCGTCAGCTTCTGTAAAATCTTCTTTTGCATATATAGCATCCTTCTCTTTTTGAACTTTAGCCATTTCCAGATGCCCCATCAGCACAGTATCTAGCACGCTAACTTCATCAAAAGCAAATTGGTTCTGATTCAAAACCGCCATACGTTCGCCCGGAGTAATACTCACAGTTCCTTTATTAGGCTCTATCTCTCCACTTATAATTTTCAGGAACGTACTTTTTCCAGCACCATTGGCACCAATTACACCGTAACAGTTTCCTTTTATAAAATTGATGTTTACTTCATCAAATAGTACCCTTTTGCCATAAGCAAGGGTTACATTATTTACACTTATCATATTTCTCTCTTAAAAATGGGCGCAAAGATAGCCATTTTTCAGCAAGGTTTCTAACAGATTTTAGAGGTCTGGTATCAGATTTTAGAGGTTAGATAACAGATTATAGATGGTAGATAATAGATTTTAGAAAAGGCAAAAGCAAAAGAAGTGCTCTGAGGCGGCTCGTAATTCGTAATTTTTAATTCGTAATTAAAAACTCACAACTCTCTTTCCACCTCCCGTGTATTAATAATTCTTCATTATCGGACATAATTAAATAATTTAGCCACGATAACATTATCCCTTAAATTTGCAATATGTATTTGGTACACATTATCCGCAAGGCGGTCACAACATCTTTGAATACTTTGTACGGCGATAAGTTCTCTGACAATGATTTTCAAATCAACGAAACTATTCAAGATTTTGAGGGAGATTATACGGTTGTACTTTTTCCTTTACTAAAAAAAACTGGCATAGGCTTGCCACAACTCGGCGAAGAACTTGGTAATCACTTATTGAACCATAACGAGGCTGTTTTTTCAAAATTCAACGTGGTTAAAGGTTTTTTGAATTTTACCATAGCAGATAGTTGGTGGTTATCTTTCTTATCTGCCACGGCAAATAATACCCATTACGGTGTAGCAGCACCGAGTGGTAAGAAAATAATGGTCGAATATTCTTCTCCCAATACGAACAAACCGCTGCATCTAGGTCATTTGAGAAATAATTTCCTAGGCTGGAGCATTGCGGAAATCCTAAAAGCTACTGGAAATGAAGTGATTAAGTCGAGCATAGTAAATGATCGAGGCATTCATATTTGTAAAAGTATGTATGCTTGGCAGCATTTTGCCAATGGAGAAACACCCCAAAGCTCAGGGAAGAAAGGAGATCACTTGGTGGGTGAATACTATGTAAAATTTGAAGGCATACTGAAGGAACAGACTAAGCAACTCGAAGAAAACGAATTGAGGGGCGATTTTTCGCACTATAACGAGGTTGCATTAGAAAAGGTAAATAAATTCATCGCTGCAAAAACCACTGCGTTGGAAGATACCAAGGCAAAAAACACAGAAGAGAAAATACAAAAGATAGAAGCAGAAATTACGGAACTAAGGCGTGCCTCTACCCCAGTGATGAAGGAAGTAAATGAAATGTTGCTGCAATGGGAAGCCGGCGATGAAGCAGTGCTTTCTCTTTGGAAAACGATGAACGGTTGGGTATATGAAGGGATGAACACCACTTATAAGAACATCGGTTGTGATTTTGACAGGACGTATTATGAAAGTAATACCTACCTCACGGGTAAAGACATTGTAGCAGAAGGTCTTAGCAGCAATGTGTTTTACAAAAAGCCAGATAATAGTGTTTGGATTGATCTTACAGCAGATGGACTAGATGAGAAACTCCTGCTTAGAAAGGATGGCACTTCTGTATATATTACCCAAGATATAGGACTGGCTAAGCAGAAATATGAAGATTTCAAGATAGATAAGAGCATCTATGTGATTGGCGATGAGCAGAATTATCATATGAAAGTACTAGCGCTCATTTGTAAAAAAATGGGTTTGAGCTATGCAGATGACATCTTCCATTTAAGTTATGGAATGGTAGAGTTGCCGCACGGAAAGATGAAAAGTAGAGAAGGAACTGTGGTAGATGCCGATGATATTGTTCAAACGATGATAGATGAAGCTACTAGTAAAACTTTAGAATTAGGTAAAGTAGATGAATTTACTGAAAATGAATTAGTTGACTTAAATAAAAATATTGGATTAGGTGCTCTGAAGTTTTTTCTGCTACGAATCGAGCCAAAAAAGCGTATGGTTTTTAATCCAGAAGAAAGTATTGATTTTCAAGGTTTCACAGCAGCTTATATCCAATTTAACTTTGCCAGGATAAAAAGTATCCTTAGGAGAGAAGCTGCAAACAAATCTACTGCTCCCCTTTCTAATAATGGAGACTTATTTCCCTTAGAAAAGAGCTTAATTGCTCAGATAGAGAAATATCCAAATACAGTAGAGCAGGCAGCGGCAGAGTTAAATCCTTCTCTAATTGCTATTTATGTATATAACTTAGCGAAGACCTTTAGTTCATTTTACAGTGAGCACTCTATCAGTAAGGAACAAGATGAAAATAAGAAGCAGCTAAGATTGGCCATAGTGCAACTTACTGCTGAGGTAATAGAAAAAGGAATGGGTCTGCTAGGTATAGCTGTGCCAGAGAAAATGTAGAGAACAATTAATAATAGAATTAATAAATAAAAATAAAATGAGTAAAAAAGTATCTGCGATAGGTGTAATGTGCAGCGGAGGCGATAGCCCAGGTATGAATGCTGCTATACGAGCAGTAGTAAGAACAGGTATTTACCACGGGCTAGATGTGTATGGTATTATGAGGGGTTATAGTGGGATGGTAGAGAATGATATCGTAAAAATGGAAAACAGAAGTGTGGCTAATATCATACAGCGTGGAGGAACTATACTGAAAACGGCTAGATGCGCAGAATTTAGAACTCCAGAAGGAAGGAAGAAAGCCTATGATAATTTGAAAGCTAAGGGTATCGATGGATTGGTGATCATTGGTGGTGATGGTAGCTTTAAAGGTGCACAGATTTTTAGCAACGAATACGAAATTCCTTGTGTAGGTCTTCCTGGTACGATAGATAAAGATATAGCAGGTACAGAAT
>JBBRHK010000271.1:0-4413 GCA_038222815.1 Chitinophagales bacterium | reverse complement strand
ATACTGGCTTGGAATCGTTACAGCCTTCCTTTGGTCGAGGCACTTCGGTTACTTTATGATCTTTAGTATTGTACAACCAAATGCGAGACATCGTACCACCACGATAATTTTTCCATTGCTCAAATCTATCTGGAATGGGCGTGTATGCGATGTTGTTGCCGTCAGAACTGTAGGAAGCCCAAAAGGCATTGGGTATAGGCAATTGTTCTTCTGCACCAGTGGCAATATTTACGGTGTACAGTTGAAAGTACCTGTTAGTAAAACTATTTCGCTGCGAAGCAAATAATACCTTTTTTCCATCAGGAGAAAAATCCCGAACTAGATCTGTTCCCGGATGCCAAGTCAATCTTTTTGGTACACCTCCAGAAACTGGTACAATAAACACATCTGTATTGCCATCGTATTGTCCAGTGAAAGCAATCGTCTTACCATCCGGCGAGAATACAGGGTTAGACTCTGTACCGTCGCTTACTGTGATTCTTTGAGGATAAGATCCATCTTTATTAGCTACCCACAAATCTTCCGCATAAATAAATGCAATATGATTATTACTGATGGCAGGTTGCCAAAGCAGTCGGGTATCATTTACATTCTGTGCATCGGCTGTCAAGGAGCTTTGGAATAGAAAAACTAAACCGGCGATGAGTGAAAGAAAATACTTCATAAACTTATTTTAAAAAGGATTAAAAATTATTTAGGACTTAATGTGTTTTTAAAGATTTAGTTGTAGGTGTTGCAATTCTTTGGCTTAAAAAACTCCTCCACATCCTCTAAAATAAATCTAAAGTACAACAGTTTAAAATAATTTTTTATATAAAGCTAAGGGTTGGGTAGAAATGAGTCTTCCTGAAAAAGTATTAATGTCTTGAGGAACACTTGGATAAATCTATAGGGTTTTTTCCTGAGAGTCCAAATCATAAATTTTATCTCGTACGATTACCGGAAAGATGATTTCATGCATAGATTTGTAGCGCTAGTAAATGGCTTGTAAGTAATTAGTAAAATATTGGATCTGAGAACTAACTAAAAGGCAAAAAATGAAATCTTTAAAATATCTTAGTTTCTTATTGTTAATGTCTTGTGGTAACTCAGATACTATTCAATATAACTCGTCTGAAATGGCCAACTCAATAGAAAATGGTTCTAAGCTGCAAATTGGAAAAGGATTAGAGATAAAGAAAAATTCGATAGTTGCTTTTAATTCTCCAAGTTCGAAGGGAATAAGAATTTTGAGAGTTATTGGATTATTTGGTGATCGGGTTGAAATTAACAATGGAAATATATTGGTAAATGGGCTCCCATTTAAAATGCCATCAACTTCGAAAAAAATTTATACTATTTTTCTAAGAAATTCTTCTGATTTTCAAAGATTAAATAATTATGAGTTTAGTGTATATTCTGCTAATTACAGTATGTTTTCTTTATCTACAAAAGAATACGAGGATATTTCAAAAATGAACTTTGTTGATTCAATTTATCTGTTACCAGTTGACTCTAACCAAGCGGATCAAGGAATTTTGAATGTTAATAATATAAAAGTTTCGAATAGATATTTTTTCGGACCGATTACTATACCGAAAATTGGGGATGTCATTGATGAAAATTTAATTAAAATTATTCCGGAATATTTATCTAGTTCAGAGTTGGGTAACTTGATTAATGATGATTACTATTTTTGTCTTGGCGATAATTTCCCAGAAGCTAAAGATTCAAGATTCATTGGGCTAATTCCCAAAAAATCAGTGAGGGGCGTTATCATCCCGAACTAGCATATCGACACAGCAATTCTTGGAAGTTATACTTAATTTCAATTGGAATTTCAGGAAATTGAAGTAATAGAATTCGTTAAGGAATGTGGCGAAGAATTTTAATAGATCGCCTTAGTACCTTTAAAATGGTTTAAAAAAAGTAAAATTCTATCATTAACCAGCCATCATTAAATAGTAGTTTTTATAGTTATATTTACCCCATTGAGATAGGATATAAATCTATTGTGTAAAAACACAGTAGTTACTTATCAAGAAATATTTAATCATTTTCATAAAATACATTATGCAAAACAAATTTCTTCTGGTAATAGCTCTTGCCAGCTTTGTAGTAAGCTCTTGTAATAACAGTAATAATAAAACAGCTATGACTAGAACTGCTTACACTTGGCCAGACAGTGTCTCGGCGCCGATTGCAGAAAAAATACCTAAAAATCTTGTAGCCCTAGGCGACACTCGTATAGATGACTACTATTGGATGAATGGGTTCTTCAAAAAAAATGCGGATAGTAATAAAGTGGTAGAGTACCTCACGGCAGAGAATAAATACTTTGACACTATGATGAGTAGTACTAAAGTATTGCAGGATAGCTTGTACAGCGAAATGAAAGCTCGAATTAAAGAAAAGGATGAAAGTGTACCTGTATTTAAGAACGGATATTTCTATTATACTAATGTGGTAGAGGGTAAAGATTACTTTGTGTATTGCCGTAAAAAAGGCAACTTGAAAGCTGCAGAAGAAGTGCTACTAGATGTAAATGCAATGGCAGAAGGTCATAATTATTTCTCAGCCACAGGCTTTGATGTAAGCACAGATAATAAGTTGATGGCTTATGGGATAGATATGGTGGGTAGAAGGCAGTACGACATTTATGTAAAGAATCTTGAAACTGGTGAAATATACAAAGACAAGATACCCAATACCGAAGGGGATCCTGTGTGGGCAAATGATAATCTCAACTTTTTTTATACGTCTAAAAATCTAGTGACACTTTTATCAGAAAAAATAAACAGGCATAAACTAGGAACAGATGCGGGAACTGATAAAACAGTATATACAGAAGCCGATCCAACCAATTACATAGGCGTAGGTAAAACTAAAAGCGACAAATTTATTTTGATTACCTCGCAGGCAACGCTTTCATCTGAGGTAAGATGGATAGATGCTAACCAACCTGAAGGCAGCTTTACGATTTTTCAACCAAGGATGAAAGAGGTATTGTACAGCATTGACCACGCCGTAGATAAATTTTACATCCGTACAAATATGCAGGCAAAGAATTTTAAAATAATGACGAGTACTGAAACAAAAACGGATTCAGCTTCTTGGAAAGAATTAATTGGGCATAATGACAAGATTTTGATTCAAGGTTTTGATCTGTTCAAAAACTTTATGGCTATCTCGGAGCGCAAAGATGGCTTAACGCAAATACATATTTTAAATACTAAAGACAACAGTTCGTACAATTTACCATTTAACGAAGCTGCCTACTCTGCTAGCATTGCTAATAGTCCAGATTATAATACGGATGTGATGCGGTACAATTACACCTCTCTCACCACGCCAAACTCTGTGTATGATTACAATATGGTAACGAAAGAACCTACCTTAATGAAACAGCAGGAAGTAGTGGGTACATTTAACCCGAAAGATTACGAAACGGAAAGAGTATTTGCCACTGCAAAAGATGGAACAAAAATCCCAATCTCTATCGTGTATAAAAAAGGTTTTAATAAAGATGGAAAAGCGCCGTTGTTATTGTACGGTTACGGTTCTTATGGTGCAAGTATGGAAGCTAGTTTTAGTAGCGTGCGCCTAAGCTTACTCGATCGTGGCTTTGCTTACGCAATCGCACACATAAGGGGCGGAGAAGAAATGGGCAGAAGCTGGTATGAGGACGGGAAAATGTTTAAGAAAATAAACAGCTTTACAGATTTTATAGATTGCGCAGAATATCTACTTGCAAATAACTATACTAGCAAAGAACATCTTTATGCCAATGGCGGTAGTGCCGGCGGTTTGCTAATGGGTGCCATTGTAAATATGCGCCCAGAGTTATGGAATGGAGTTATAGCTGCTGTTCCATTTGTAGATGTAGTCACCACAATGAGCGATGCCAGTATTCCGCTTACAACTAATGAGTATGACGAGTGGGGAAATCCTGCGAATAAAGAAAGTTATACTTATATGAAATCGTACTCACCGTACGACAACGTAGAAAAAAAATCTTATCCAAATATGCTGGTGACCACTGGACTGCACGATAGCCAGGTACAATATTTTGAACCTGCAAAATGGGTAGCCAAGCTCAGGGCAATGAAAACCGACAACAATAAGTTGCTACTCTACACTAATATGGAAGCTGGCCACGGTGGCGCATCTGGCAGGTTTAAGGCATTAAGGGATAGGGCAAGAGATTATGCTTTTC
This sequence comes from Chitinophagales bacterium, assembly GCA_038222815.1. Lineage (GTDB taxonomy): Bacteria > Bacteroidota > Bacteroidia > Chitinophagales > Chitinophagaceae > Ferruginibacter. The sequence continues at coordinate 218 of JBBRHK010000271.1, read as the reverse complement.
TTTTTGCGCTGGAGGGGATTAAAGAATAATAAGTATTTTAAAGAAATTAAAGTGGTTTATTATTTTAATATCAACAGGCATAGAAAAAGAATGCAATTTGTATTTAAGGATTATTTGCTTACCAATGCGTAAAACAGCTTTTAGTAGCATTTGCTGGGAAGTGAGGAATACACAATTTAGTACGTACAAAATAGCTTTTTAAAAGAAGCGTATTACAA
>JBBRHK010000270.1:0-4445 GCA_038222815.1 Chitinophagales bacterium | reverse complement strand
TCTACATTCATAGACTTTAGTAGTAATGAATTCAAGACCACTTACAAAGAAGCAGCGATAGTGCTTCCTGTGCTAAGAAATAATGGAAAGCCAGCTTTTAGCAAACTTGGGAATATTTCTTACAAAGGAAATTTTACTGGTTTTATTAAAGACTTTGTGGCATTCGGCACTTTGAAAACTTCACTTGGTACTTTAGTAGCTGATATCAATATGAAGATTCCTAATAATAATGAAGCTGCTTACAGTGGAGATATTAAAACAGATGGCTTTGCATTGGGCACTTTTCTAAATGATAAAAACTTTGGAAACATTGCTATCGATGGTTCTGTGCGAGGCAATGGCTTCAGCCTTAAAAATTTGGATCTAAAGACTATTGCTACCATAAGAAAAGTATATTATAATGGCTACACCTATCAAAACTTAAAGATAGATGGTGGCTTTCAAAAGAATATTTTCTCTGGTGATGCTTCCATCAATGATCCAAATCTAAAAATAACACAACTCAATGGACAGCTTAATCTAAATAAGAAAAATCCTTTGTTCACTTTGAGTGCAAAAGCTGAAAAAATAGATTTTAAAGCAATAGGTTTAACAAAGCAAAGACTTATTCTTTCTGGTGATTTTGATTTAGATTTTACAGGTAGCAATATTGATAATTTCCTTGGTGTAGCACAAATAAATAATGCTAGGCTGATGAATGATAGTAGTGACATTTCATTTAATTCCTTAAGACTTTCTTCCACGCTTATAGGAAACGAAAAAAGATTAGCGCTTCGAAGTACAGAAATAGACGCAGATATTATTGGTGATTTTAAAATATTGGAGTTGCCCAATGCATTCACAGTTTTTCTAAGTAAATACTACCCCGCTTACATTAAATCGCCAAAAAGAAATATAAGTAATGAAAATTTTAGCTTCAATATTCGAACTAAACATATAGACGACTACATTGGCATTTTCGATAATAAATTAAAAGGATTTAATAATGCAGCTATAAGCGGGAATGTACAATTACTCAATAACCAATTAAACTTAGTGGCAGATATTCCTTTCTTTAGTTACGATAAAAAATCTTTTACCAATACTTTACTCAATGCAAAGGGAAATAAGGATAGCTTGTTTGCCACGTTATCGTTGGATGATGTGTATATTAGTGACAGTTTTCACTTACCACAAAGTGACATTCAACTTATAGCGCACAATGATATTTCTGACATTTCTATTAAAACAAAAGGAAGTAAAACACTGAACGATGCCGAGCTCAATGCAACAGTAACTTCCTACGAAGATGGAGTCAACATTAAGTTTGCACCCTCTTCCATAGTAATCAACCAGAAGAAATGGGAATTGAGTAGAGGTGGAGAACTCACACTCAGAAGGGAATTTATAGACGCAGAAAAACTCACATTCATCCAAGGGGAGCAGCAAATTGTTATCAGCACGGAGTATGATGAACTTAATAGCGGAACTAACATTGCAGCTAACATTACAAATCTAAATATTGGAGACTTCACCCCATTCTTTGTTACTAAGCCTGCTTTAAAAGGCTCACTAACTGGTAAAGCTATTTTATATAATGTGTTTGGAGACAAAATAATTGACTTTAATGGAATAGCAGATCGATTTACTGTGGACACTAATCTTATTGGGAAAGTAAATCTCACCGCTGCTGTAAATTTAGAAACTGGAAAAGTAACCTACAAAGCGAAGTCTACTGAAAAGGACTACGATTTTGATATTGCTGGAAGTTTAGACTATAAAGACTCAGTAAGCAATAGACTAAACATTGATTTTAATGCGAACAGAATACAATTAAAGGTATTACAACCTTTTCTCACTTCAATTTTTAGCAAAATAGATGGCGTAGCGGTAGGAAAACTCAATATTAGAAACGAAGATGGTAATCAATATATTACAGGCAAAACGACCATCGAAGATGGAAGTATGACAGTGGCTTATACCAATGTAGAATACTTTTTAAAAAAACAAACTATAAATTTTACCAAGCAAGCTATTGATTTTGGAACGATGGCCATCAAAGATAAATTTGGCAACAATGGAACCGTTTCTGGTAGGATAAATCATAATTTCTTTCAAAATTTTTCCTTCCCCTTGCTGCAATTTGAATCGGATAAATTGCTTTTACTCAATACGACAAAAGCAAATAATCCGCAATACTACGGCACGGTAATAGGCAATGTAAATATGACGCTTACTGGGCCGGTAACAGATATGCAGATGAATATAGTGGGAGGAACTAGTCCAACTGATAGTAGCCACGTGTACTTACCTACCACTGCTGGGAAAGAAAGTAATAAGGTAGATTATATTGAGTTTATTCAGTTTGGTACAGAGATGGAAAAAAACTTACAGGCTAAGGACGCCTCAAAGTTTACTTTGAATATGGACATAGAAGCAAATCCTGCTTGTACGGTAGATGTAATCTTAGATGAGGAAACTGGCGATATTATAAAAGGCCAAGGCAACGGACAATTAAATATAACAGTAGGAACTACGGAGCCTCTAAGAATGAATGGCAGATATGACATTACTAACGGAGATTATTTATTCAACTTCCAAACATTTATAAGAAAACCTTTTAAGATTAAAGAGGGTAGCATCACTTGGACAGGCGATCCTTTTGACGCAAGGATTAATATTCCTGCGCAATACACTGCGAGTAATGTAGATATTTCTAACCTGAGTAATGTTACTGTGTCTGGCGGAGGAAGCTCCTATCAAAAATCTGACATAGTTATTTTAGCTACACTTACTGGCATACTTACAAAACCTGATATTAGTTTTGAGTTTTCTTTACCAGAAGGCAGTGAATATAAAAGAGATTACGTAATAGTAAAACGACTTGAGGATTACAAAAATGATGAAGCTATAATGCTGAACCAAGTAGCGAGCTTGATACTATTTAACTCCTTTATTGATAATAGCCAAAGTTTCATATCGCAACAAAGTACAATTAGCATTGCTACCAATCTACTTGGCGGTATAGTGAGTAATTTACTTACTAATATATTGAACAAAGAATTAGCGAGAGCTACTAATGGCCTAGTGAGTAGCTACATTAATATTAATCCTACACTTGATTTACAATCTACGGCCAATCAGTTGCAGGCTAATATCAGAGGAGGCATAAGAGTAACCATAAGCAAACGAGTGTATTTCTATGCGGGAGGAAATTTTGATTACAATAATCAATTGATTATACTTAATAGAAGAAGCACACTCAATCCAGATTTCACATTGGAGTGGCTGATCAGTAAAGATGGTTCTTTTAAGGTTACAGCCTTTAATAGAACAAGCGTAGATTTTGCAAACGGACAGCGAAATAGAAGTGGTATTCAGCTTGGTTACAGGCGTGATGTAAATAAATTATCAGACTTATTTAAAAGTAAGAAAAAACTACTTGAGCAAGAACGAATAGAAACTGAGGCTGCACTAAGAGCTAAGGAAGAAGACGAGTTACAGCGCAGAATAAAGGAAGGAGAAAAAGAAAAAGAAGCACAACAGGAAGACTAAACCTAATGCAATTACGAATTACAGAATACACTTCTTTCTCACAACCAAACTTTCTAAACCATCTAAACTCCGCTAAACGATCTAAACTCTAAGCCCTAACCTTCTAAACTCCTTAACTCAGCTAACCAAACATTCCCATAAGCGCCATCATCCCCATTCCCTGTTCTATTGCACTTTCGTCTACATTAAAAATAGGTGTATGCACTGTTGCTGTAATTCCTTTTTCTTTATTGCCTGCTCCTAGCCTAAAGAAACAGCCGGGAATTTCGTGAGAGTAATAGGCAAAATCCTCAGCACCCATTCTCAGTTCCGTCTCCCACACATTGTTATCGCCAGCATAGCTACTAGCTAAGGCTTTCGCTTTTTCAGAAAGTGCCTCATCATTCATAACGAATGGATAGCCTACATCAATTAGGACATCAGCCTCTACGCCAAGCGCAGCAGCCATTGTAGTAATCTGATTCTTTATAATTTCGTGCGCTTTAAATCTCCACTCTTCATTCATAGCCCTGAATGTCCCCATCAGCTTCACTTCAGAAGGAATAACATTAGTTGCGTTTCCTCCATTGAAGGCTGTTATACTTAATACCGATGGATTGAAAGGATCATTATTTCTACTAATCACTTGTTGTAAATTATTTACAATTTGGCAAGCTGCTAAAATTGTATCCGCTGTATGATGTGGTGAAGCAGCATGACCACCTTTAGCTTTAATAGTCACATATAATTCATCTGCACTAGCCATGACCATTCCTCCTCTAAAACTGAACGTACCCACTTCCATTTGAGGATGCACGTGCAAAGCAAATATTTTTTGCGGCGCAGGATTCTCAAGTACGCCTTCCTTTATCATGATACTAGCACCGCCTGGATTCTTTTCTTCACCCGGTTGAAAAATTAATTTCACCGTT
>JBBRHK010000269.1:0-4448 GCA_038222815.1 Chitinophagales bacterium | reverse complement strand
TCGTTTTGGAGAGCATGACTTTCCCAGAGCCAGTTATATCTATTGCAGTAGAGCCTAAAACTCAAGCTGACGTGGATAAAATGGGTATGGCGATTGCTAAACTTGTAGAGGAAGATCCTACACTTAGAGTGAAAACTGATGAGGAAACTGGTCAGACGATCCTTAGTGGAATGGGTGAATTGCATTTGGAGATTATTGTAGATAGAATGCGTCGTGAATTTAAAGTGGAGATCAACCAAGGTGCGCCAATGGTTGCTTACAAAGAAGCTTTGAAAGATACAATTGAGCATAGAGAGACTTTGAAAAAGCAGAGTGGTGGTCGTGGTAAATTTGCCGATATCGTTTTTGAAATAGGCCCTGCAGATGAGGAGTTCTTGAAAGAAAATGATGGCAAGTCACACTTCCAATTTGAAAATAAATTGTTTGGTGGTAGTATTCCAAAGGAATTTGTACCAGCGATACAAAAAGGTTTTGAATCTGCTATGAGCACAGGTGTACTAGCTGGTTATCCTATGGAGAGTATGAAAGTAACTGTGAAGGATGGTAGTTTTCACCAAGTGGATAGTGATGCTATGAGTTTTGAATTATGTGCTAAGCAGGGTTACCGTGAGGCTGGCCGCAAAGCGAAGCCTACATTACTTGAGCCTATTATGAAAGTGGAAGTACTTACTCCCGATCAATATATGGGTGATGTAACGGGTGATCTTAACCGTCGTCGTGGTATGCTAGAAGGAATGGATACCAAGCACGGTGTACAGGTTATCAAAGCAAAAGTTCCATTGAGCGAAATGTTTGGTTATGTAACTCAGCTGCGTTCTTTGAGTAGTGGTCGTGCGACTTCTACAATGGAATTTAGTCACTACGCACCAGCGCCAAACAATGTCTCTGAAGAGATCATTGCAAAAGCGAAGGGTAAGTTGAAGGTGGAAGATTAAGTTTGATTTGAAGATGAGTTGATTTGGAGATTTGAAGATGGTTAAAAGTCTTTGGATTTTTGAAAAGATAGGTACTTCTTAAAATATGACCTGCAAGATATAAAAGTCTTGCAGGTTTTTTTATGGAATGTGGTCGGAAGTGTATCTTTAAGGGATGGAGTAGGTGGGTGACTAATAAAATGATATGTTATGAAGGAAATAAATGACTTTTTGATGAAATTATTCTGCTTGTTTGTTGTTTTGAGTTTTTCGGTCATTTGTATTGCTCAAAAGCCTCACAATGCCTCCATAAATATCAATTCAGAGTTTTACGAGGGTAAGGACTTGATGGTTATGCTTGGTAACCCTTGGATTCCTACTTCACATACTGATTTTAAATATGTAGATACTTCTAACGTTTATCGAGATTCTAAGGCTGGTATTAAAATCAGAAAAGCTGGTACTATCGTTGAAATGGTTTTGGCGTACCCTCATCCTTTTGGCATTGCTTATTTCGATACGGCTACAATGTCGGGTAGCGGTAGCTATGTTTTTTTTGTGGGGGATGGTAAGATTGATTTAGATATTGAAGATTTTACGGAAGCAAAAGGGGCAGTTACAAGTAAAATGTCCTCGCTAAATAGGGAGTATTTGAATTTAAGAAAAAGCTATGGAGAGTTTGTGGATTTTGAAACTCGAGAATTATATAATGTTCAAGGCAAATTAGATGTGATAGGCAAATACAGCACAAAACATCCAAATTCTTATGTAGCAATGTGGGATTTGGCAATGAGCTATAGCTCAAATCTAACTGCAGAAAATAAAATTACTATGTTAAACGCATTGGACAAGTTCTCTGATAAGCTCAAGCAAACAAAGACATTTATTTCATTGGTGGAATTATTGCAACAAGATTTGGTTTTTAAAGTAGGAGTTGTAGTTCCTAATATTCTAATTAATAGTGCCGATAGCTTGTATGCGATTAGCGCAAAAAGTAAATATACTTTGATAGATTTTTGGTTTTCATCTTGTGGACCTTGTGTAGCTCAATTCCCTGATTTAGCTAAAACTTATGATGCTTACAAAGCAAAGGGATTTGAAATAGTTGGAATTTCTACCGACACTGATGAAAGTAAATGGCAGGCAGCAATAAATAAATATCAAATGAATTGGATTCAACAGTTAGATGAAAATGAGGCTATTTCTAACAAATATTTTATTAGAAAATTTCCCACTAACTTTTTGATTGATGCTACTGGGAAAATATTGGCGGTGGATATCAAGCCTGAGGAACTTACAGTCTTTCTATATGCAAACCTTGGTCATTAGTGTTTTCTTATCGGTTGATGTCCTAAGACTGACCGATAATTCCACTTATGTTGATAAATATTCTGCAACATAGGTCAATGTTTTGTTGTCTACTTATTATGGAAAAGTTTTGCAGGTTTTTTTATAGAAATAAGGGTGGTGAGTATCTACTTAGTTTAAAAAATAATTATGGTGTTTCATTCAATTTCTTTTCTCAACTTGCATACTTAACAAGTGAAAAAGAAAATGGTAGATGTAATAATTATTGGCGCAGGTTTGAGCGGACTCGCAACTGCATACAATCTAAAAAAACAGGGAATTAGTTGTAAAATCTTAGAAGCTCAAAACAGGCTCGGCGGACGCATAGAAACAATATACGGAACTGACGAAACTCCAATGGAAATGGGTGCTACTTGGTTTAGTAGAGAGCATACACAACTGTTGAGCTTGCTCAAGGAATTAGACATTGAGCATTTTGAACAGCATACAGAAGGCATGGCTTTATTCGAGACGATGTCTTTTGAACCTCCGCAACAATATTTTGTACCTGCCAATACACATTCTGCCTATAGAGTGTCAGGAGGAACATATCAAATCATAGAAAAGCTTTTAAAAGAGATAGGTTCAGAGAATGTGCAGCTCAATACCGAAATATCAGAAATAATAGAGGAAGGAGAGCAAATCAGAATCGTTGACAGCTCACAGAACAATCATTTTTGTAAACGTGTAGTTGTTGCGATGCCGCCGAGGATGCTCGAAGACAGAGTAAAGTTTACACCAAATCTAAATGCTCAGCTTCAGCAGTTGATGCAAAAAACACAAACCTGGATGACTGGCTCTACCAAGTTTGCGGTCGAATACAAAAGACCGTTCTGGAAAGACTTGGGCTTCTCAGGAAGTGTGTATAGTCAATCTGGATTGGCAACAGAGATGTATGACCACACCAATGTGAACGAAACTAAATTCGCCTTGTTGGGTTTTCTCAATGGTTCTGCTGTGCAATTTTCTTTTGAAGAACGAAGAAGAAAAGTCATCGAGCAATTAAAAAGTTATTTTGGTGAAGAAGCTATGAACTTTTTGAGCTACAATGATAAAATTTGGAATGATAAATTTATTCAATCAAGAGTAGAAAGTTTTCTGCCTGCTCACGCTAATAATGGACAATCATTGTATCAATCTAGCTATATGAATGAAAGATTGTTTTTCACAGGAACAGAAACTAGTAAACTGCATAGCGGTTATATGGAAGGTGCTGTAATTGCGGCAGAAGCTACTGCTATGGCGGTTAGCAAGGTTTGAATTATGAATTAGGAAATTCTTAAAACAAAATTATAAGAGTGTTCTGTTGTCCTAACTATTTGAATTTATTTTAGAGCCTTCTTCTAGTTTGTGTCTTAATTTTTTTTAAAATGAAATTGAGCATAACTGACTAAATCTTAGTTTCATCATTCAAATTGCTATTCTTTGCTTTTAAAATTCTATTTCTAAAACTCTCGCCTGCACTAGTAAGCTTATTCTGCGAAGTCAAAAAATGCAACACCTTATGCTCTACCCAATGATGGAGTGGAAGCAATACAGCAGCCAATAAAATCATAAAGAGTAAGTCTTTCCAAGGCTCACCGTGAGTGATGCCATATACATTCTTCTTAGAGATGAGAAATATAAATTCAAAAAACATTAAGAATGCAAAGAACCCTAGCATCTTTATAAATCTTGCAGATACTTTAAACATTCCTAGAAATACCAAAAGCAGAAATAGTGAAGCGATTCCAATAGTAATGGCTAAGTACTGAATATTATTCCTTTGTCGTTTTTTTTCTGCTGCTTCTTGCTCTAGTTTTTCTTGTCTGAGCTGCTCATCCTGCGCCTCTATCTGCGTGAGTTCTTTTTCCTTATTTATAGATTGCAAGCTGTCTTTGTACATAAAATATTCACTACTGTAGAATTTTGATTTTTTATAATCTCCCACTAGTTGATAAAGTGTATCAAGATTTTTGTTAGTTTCTAGCGCCATTTCTAATTGGTGTGTAGAATCTGCCAATGCCCTAGCTTCTAGCATTAAAGCAATTGCCCTTTTGTAGTCGCCTTTACGCTTGTAGAAATACCCAGATTGTAGCAAGCCACTTGATTTAACTTCGATATTTTGGGAACTTTTATAGAATGGGTCGTAACGATCAAAATACTTTTGTGCAGAATCTAACTTGCCCATTTCAGAATAGGTAATGG
>JBBRHK010000268.1:0-4466 GCA_038222815.1 Chitinophagales bacterium | reverse complement strand
ATCTGCATTAAGGTTTTTGGTAGCAGTGTTTACATCTCCTCCAAAAAAGTCTTTTCCGTTTACCCTTACTTTGGTTACTTCTTGTCCTTGAGCCGTTACAGCACCAGTCTTTCTATCTACTTCTACACCAGGAAGTTTTGTAAGCAATTCTTCTACATTATCATTCTTCTTATACATAGTGCTATCTATCTTATAGCTTATGGTATCTTCCTTGATGGTTACCTTATTGGCCGTAACTACAACTGCATCAAGAGTTTTAGCACCAGGAGTTAGTTTTATATCGGTGATAAACTGCTCTCCTTCTAAGTTTTCGTAATTGTAATATTGAGCAAATACATTGAATCCAGAATAAGATACTGCAATACCAGTTTTCATTGCACGTACATTATCGAATGTAAAAAGACCTTTATCATCTGTGATGGTACGCAATGTGTCTACTTCTCCTTCATGAAACAACATCACATTCGCCTTAGAGACAGCTTTGCCTTCTTCATTTTTGACAATCCCTTTAAGCTTTAATGTATTTTGTGCATAGGATACTTGGAAGCAACTTGCAATTATTATAAAAATTGCAAAAATCTTAAAGTAAAAATTCATAAAATTGGGTTAATAGACGAAATTTTTCGTCATACAAAAGTAGTACTAGCTATTAACAATAGACTACCGCTTATCCAATTAGTTAAAAATAGCTGTTAATATTTTTTGAAATTTTTAACAAAACTCGATATCTGTTCGTCGAATTTTTCACTGTCCCCAAATAAGAACTCATGCTCCATAGGTAGCGCATATATTGGAAAGTCCATCAGTTCTTTTTCAAACTTCTTTAATCGTACAGCATCTTTTTCAGTTGTAAGAATTACAGTTTGATCTTTTTTTGACAAGGCACTATAAGCTTTTTTTATACTTGTCAAATTATCTGAGGTAAAAATGTGGTGATCTGCATATTGAAGAACTTCAATATTCTCAGACTTATCATTCACATATTCTATTAATTTTTTAGGGTTAGCTATGCCGCAAACTAACACTACATTATTTATTCGTTCTTGTAGAATTTCACCATTAAAAATTTGATATACCCTACCGTAATTTATCGTGGTAAAATATAACTGTTGATTAGAATTTGGATTAATCCTTTTTGAAATCTTATTTTTTTCAGATTCTTCTAGTTGCGGCGGGCATTTAGTGACTACAATAATATCTGCCCTTTCTGCACTTTGTTCTATATCTCGCAAATTACCAGCTGGCAGTAATCTATCATCAGGATAGATATTCCCGTATTCTGTCAATAATATATTTAAACCTGCTTTTATAGCTCTGTGCTGAAAAGCGTCGTCTAAAATGATGACTTCAGTATCTGGCCTGTCTTGCAAAATTTGCGGAACAGCTACTACCCTTTCCTCCCCTACAGCCACATATACATCCTTATATTTTAAATGAAACTGCATTGGCTCATCACCAATATCTACAGCGGTGGTGGAATTATTAGCTATAGCATAGCCCTTTGTTTTCCTCTTATAACCACGGCTAAGCGTAGCAGTTTTGTACTGATGTTGTAATAAGCGAATGAGGTATTCGGTCATTGGTGTTTTTCCTGTGCCACCGGTGGCTAGGTTGCCTACACAAATAATGGGAAAATTGAAACTTACAGATTTTAGTATGTTTCTATCGTAAAGCCAATTACGAAACCGAAGTAAGCCTGCATATAGTACGCTTAGAGGATAGAATAATAATCGGATGTATTTAATCACTTTTAAAATTTCAAAAATTAAAATTGATAATTTTTATAAGGCGTTACGCAATAATCTAATGGAATGTCGAAGGCACTTTTTTCAATCAAATCAACCTGAGCTTCAAAAAAACTGAACCCAACTTTTACAATATCTTCTCTGCAATTTGCCAAAAACTTATCATAATATCCTTTGCCATAGCCAACTCTATAGCCATTATTATCAAAGGATAGTAAAGGTACAAATACCATATCTATGTTTTTGGGTAATATGGTAATATCACCAAGTGGTTCCAAAATGCCGTATTTGTTTTTTGAAAAATTTCTATCATCAGTCGTGGCGGCAGCCATCATAGTATTAGAAATATCACTTATGATAGGATAATAAAAAGTACAATTTGGATTTCTCCAACTACAAAATCGCTCGATTAAACTCAATTCAATTTCATTAAATCTTGTATAAGCAAGGTAACTCAATATTGAATTAGGAATAGATAGGCCGAGCTCTTGGAATTGAATAAGCAACAGATCAATTAACTTTTCAAATTCTGAGTCCGAAACATTAGCTCTTTTTTCTTTGTATAATTTTCTAATCGCAGCTTTATCCATTTACTCATTTATAAAGATGGAGAAAATAGTAGTGCCATAATTCCGTTCTCTTGCATAAAATGGAAAATCTTTATAATTGTTTCTTGGCGTGTGTTCAATTACAAACCAACCTCCTGGTTTCAACAATTTTCTTTCAAATATTTGCCTCGGCAAATCATCAATGGTAGTAAGAGCATAAGGTGGGCCAGCGAAAATAAAATCAAATTTTTCTTCGCAATATCCAATGTATTGAAACACTTCAGATCTTACGAGTGTGGCGTCTTCAATACCTAATAAAGCTATATTTTTTTCTATAAAGGCAGCCATCTTCATATCCTTTTCTACGATAGTAAGCTCTGCAGCTCCTCTACTAGCTAGCTCATAACTAATGCTACCTGTACCTCCAAAAAGATCTAGGGTTTTAGCACCTTCTATATCAATGCTATTTTGTAAAATATTAAACAAACCTTCCTTTGCAATATCAGTCGTAGGCCTAGTAAAGGGCATTTTGCTAGGCGGATCTATTTTTCTTCCGCCATATTTTCCACTAATTATACGCATTTATTAAATTGTAGTAGGTGGTAAAAATAATGAGCAGGTGCTTCTTCAACCAAATTTATGTCAGATAGAAGTAACTGGATGTCAAATAGAAATTCATTAAGCGTTTTGTATAAAGCCGAAGATTCATCTATAGCCCCACACACACCGACGACAGTTGATTCTACAGGGATGTCGAGTAGCCGAAATACATTTAATATTTGATACACTACATCAGCTTCTGTTTCAAAACTACAACTGCGTACTACTTGCAGTTGACCATTCTTCTTTACACAGATATTAAAATAAAATTTATGAAAAACTATCGTTACAGCTAAGTCAGAAAAACAGTCAATAGATTGCAAAATATAAGAATGATACAAATTGATATTACCAACCTCTTTATTTAGAAGTTCTTGTAGCTTTTGATTGTATTCGAATATGGCTACTACATCATTATGCGTATTAACCTCCTTCAATAAAAACGAATGGGCAAGATTACCGTGCTGAAGACTAAATTGCTTTACAGCATCTTTAGCATTATAGAAAGCGGAAGGAATAAAACTAACTCCTGAATTATCTAGAAAAAGATTCACTTTGCCTACAGCAGCTATTTCACTTTTCATTGCCTGTAGTCCTTGTTGTATTACTAAGAAATAGTCTTCTTCACTTAGCTTAAAAGATGTACTGTAAAATGAATATCCCAAAAGGTTGTTAGAATCTACATCTAATGCTAAAAATGAACATTCAGTTGCAGATAGTTCTATGACCAGATTTGCATCTGTATTTGAAGTAGCTACTGGTTTATAAAAGTCTCTTTTCAATTATTATTTTTAATAGTGGCAAAATAAGAAATTTTAATTGCAAATGGATAGTAGATGTTAGGAAATAGATAGTAGAATCTAGCTGGTAGACGATATATGATAGATTATAGATTAAAGAGACGGCTCGAACTCGGTGATTATAAAGTGAACAAAAAACAGACATTCAAGCTTTAATTGATTCGCACTTTTTTTAAATAAATCAGAGAACAATTATAAATTCAGATGTCAAAAAAAGGCAGAAAGAGTTCCCTCCATCTGCCTTACTTTTTAAAAATTCATTTCATCAATCAAATTTCTCACCGAGGACCAAAATCCGCCAAATTCAAAATTGCTTTTGCCCTTTCTAAGTACTAAAATCTATAATCTACCATCTAAAATCTCGCCCCTACTCCCCCCACTCATTATTCTTCCTATCTACATCTGGTAGCATTTTATCTTCATCAAGCTTTACCCACTTTAAATTTTCTTTGGAATCTAGCAACACTTTGAAACTCTTTGTATTGTTCCATATTTCTACAGGAAGTTTTCTTGTACCCTTTATACCAGAAGTAGTTTCCCAGGTTATCACTACTGGCATTGCCATTTGCTCAAGATTTACAAGCGTTACAATTGCTCCTTGTGCAGGGTCATTTTTAGGATAAGTTACCGTGTCTATCGCTTGGTCTATTTTATAATTTTCATAAAACCAACCTCTCCAAAACCAAGTAAGGTCTTCGCCAGTTCCATTATCTATACTTTTAAAGAAATCTGTAGGTGTAGGATGTTTAAATGCCCAGTTCTTGATATAATCT
>JBBRHK010000267.1:0-4468 GCA_038222815.1 Chitinophagales bacterium | reverse complement strand
TCTTCTTGGTGCTTATCGAGTTCCTTCTTTTTAGCTTCTAACGACTCAATCTTCGTTGCTAATGTTTCTTGAAGCGTAGTAGTTTCTTTTAACTGCTTCTCAAGATTCCCTTCTTTTGAGCTAAGGCTTTGTTCTTTTTGCTTGATGCGATTTTCTCCCTCTACAATCTTTTGATTGCGCTGGTTTACCTCGCTCTCGTAGTTAGATTTTAGATTAACAAATTTTTCCTTTGCTTCAAGTTCTCTCTCTTTTTTGTAAGTATCTGCATTTAGCTTAGCCTCTGCGAGAATTCTTTTACTTTCTATTTCCGCAGTTTCTATTTGTTGTTTTGTGTTTTTGGCAAATAATGTCTTACCTAGAAGTAAGCCTATGCCTAGTGCAATCGCACCAATGATGAGATAAATTATAGTAGGTTCCATTAAGTTTTTTTGTTTTAAACAGTTTCATAATATATAAAGCCCTCACAACCTTACTACATAATAGCTTAGAGGTTAGGATTCTCACGAAGATACTTTTTTAAATTTATAAATGTACTGGTATAGAAACAATTAGAGATTGAGATGACGTATCAGGCTATTTGAAGATGAAGAATGGAATAGCGAAAGCCTTTAAAAAAGCGATTACTAGCTACTAGGAGAATGTCCCAAATTATATTTCCTTGTATGATTTCCTTATTGCCAAGCCAATAGCTTTAGATAGTAAAGGCGGCACAGCGTTGCCAAGCTGCACGAGCTGCTTGCTTTTTGGCCCTTCAAAAATAAAATCATCTGGGAAAGATTGTATCCTCGCCATTTCTCTCGCAGTAAGTACTCGTCCTAGTTTTGGATGCACATTTACACCGCCGTGATTTTCTTTTATAGTACAAGAAGCTTCATCCCAGGCACATTTTTTCCAAGCATCAGAATAGCCTTTGTACAGACTTTTGCCTTCTTCTAGCGCCAGCATTTTCTCTACCATATCTGGTCTATGCTTAGTAGGTACATGGTTAAAAAAAGCATCTTCGTGCATCAGCATTAAGTCTGCTATGGCTTCACCCGTGGTGATATATTCGCTAGGCGTTAGGAATGGTTCAGGATGATAATTGGTTTTCTTTACCCTGTTGCCTATAAATATTACACGATCTCTTTTTTGCGGAACGCTGTAATCTGCAGCTCTTAGTACCGTAACATTCATACTATATCCTGCCTTATGAAAATCTTGTAAAATCATTTCTTCTACTTTGCCGCCTAGCATAGAGCGTAAGCCTACTACATTCTCACATACGACAAACTCTGGCTGTAAAGTGGTGACAATCTCCAACAACTCTTTGTATAAGGAATTGCGTGGATCATCTATAATTCTGTTGCCAGCCATACTAAAACCTTGGCAAGGAAATCCGCCGGCTACAATGTTTAGCGGCTTACCTTTTAATCCTTTGGCTACCGTATCGTAAAATTCTTTTTTCTTTTCTGCAGATTTTATGTCTCCTTCAACGAATGGATGATTAAAATTTCTACGGTAGGTTTTACCAGCCGCTTCAAACCAATCTAAGCCGCAGATTCCTTTTAGCCCGGCCAGCTCAAAACCTTTGGTAATACCGCCTGCCCCAGAAAATAAATCCACAAAATTGAGCTTAGATTTTTTTATTGTTTCCCAATCATTAGCAATATCTATCCAATGCACATCGTCTTTACCGTTGTTTTTATAATTAGGAGATTTGCTTTTTACTGTTTTCTCTTCTTCTAAATCAATATTAATTTTTTCTACTTCCTGTTTCAAAAAACTTTTTAATGCTGAAGTAGAAATTTTATACACGCCTCCTTGCTTAATAGATTGCAGTTCATTACTTGCAATAAGCCGGCGAACAGTTTTTTGTGACTTACCAAGTGTTTCTGCCACTTCTACTATTCCTAAAAAACCGGTTTTTTTGTCTGTCATTTTGTATAAATGTGCCGTACGAGCAATGATAAATAGAAATTATGATTGCGACATAAATCGATGCGAAAAAGTTTTATCTATATGCTCAAAGATAAAAATGATATCGGCTTTTATAGATTTATAGGTGCTCAATTTTGCATTAGCTGAAATATGCTCTGTATATGCCTTGTATATTTTTGCCTTTAATTCCCAATGGCAGCGCAGATACATTTCTCTTTCTTGATGCCTATAAGAATGGTGAATGATAAATAATCTATTTTGAATATGACTTCTTACGCCTACACTTTGCTGCTCATAAAAGAATGCAATCATTTCGCTTGGGTCTTGTAATACGGCTTCAATGTTATCTCTAAACTTTTTTGGGATTACTGTTCCTTTAATATCAAACCGTAAATCAATATTTCTATTAAACTCTACATCGTAATCCTGATCCTTGCTGTTTGGATTAGCCGTTACGTCTTTATTGGCACAAAAAATATATTCGTCACACTGGGCACATTTCCACAAAAACCATCTTCGTCTAAAATAGTTTTTCGATGCATCTGGCAAATAGATAATAGATTTTTCTAATGCTTCAAAAGAATCGATGCTAAACATATCTATTTGCCCATCCGTAGTATTATTTTGAATAGCGCCCCATTGCAGCGGAATAATTTTAGCGAGCTGCTGTAGGTCAGAAGAAAGGGAAATGTATTCTTGTTCTGTCATAAATGATGAAGAAATAAACTGTTGACTTTAAAATTTTATCAGTTCAAGATAATGTTATTATTTCTTTTCAGGCGCAGATTAATAACTAAAAGAGATGCAAAAAATTCTTTTAATTTATAACCGATTTGGTATAAAGGATGATGATACTTCCAAAATAGTATAGTAAGGGGTATAAATTAGAGTAAATATTTAAAATTATACCTTATATACACTAATTAATCAATAAATACATATATTTGTATTAGTAAAGGTATAAAAAATGAATAAAAAACGTACTCTATTAAGCAAACATTTGAAGCTAAGAAGAAAACAGACTAATCTCACGCAACCAGAACTTGCCATAAAAGCAGGCGTGGGATTACGGTTTGTAAGAGACCTTGAGCAAGGGAAAGCTACACTAAGGATGGATAAAGTAAATGATGTATTGCGTTTATTTGGTGAAGAACTTGGGGTAATAAAACAAGACAGAAATCAAACTGATGATAATGAATAGGCAGGGAAAAGTATATAATAAGGATGTGTATTGTGGTACCATAAAAGAAACGGATGATGGTTATACTTTTCATTATATGGAAGAATATTTATCATCAAAAAATGCGTCAGCAATAAGTGTGACGCTGCCGTTAAAAGAAGAGCTATATAAAAGTAAAACCTTGTTTGCTTTTTTTGATGGGCTCATACTCGAAGGTTGGCTATTAGATATAGCGGAAAGAAATTGGAAAATAAATTATAGAGATAGAATGGGTTTGCTCCTAGTATGTTGTAAAGATTGTATAGGAGCAGTAAGTGTAGTAGAAGATTATGAAAAATTATAAAAAGAAATATTTAGCGAGCAAGCGGGAAGTTACTAGTGTTGAAGAGCCTCGAACATACTATGGCAATAGGTGCTTATATTGTTATGAGCCATTGGCAGGCCAAGACGGAGATTTTCACGAAGCTTGTAACAAGCGGTTTTTTGGTCAGCTAAGAACTCCAGCCTTACAGTATAAATTTGAAGACTTGCAAACACTCGCTACGCAGGTGGTACAAAGCCAGCAGACGGTTACGGGTGTGCAGGCAAAAGTTTCTCTTAGTCTTTACAGAAAAGAAGAAAAAAATCTCACGAAAAAACTGACCATAGTTGGACTGTATGGTGACTACATACTAAAGCCGCCATCGGAGCATTACGCAGAGTTGCCAGCGCTAGAAGCTGTAACCATGCGGATGGCAGAAGTTTGTGGACTTAATGTGGTGCCAAGCAGTCTTGTAAAACTTGAAGATGAAACCTTGTGCTACATAACAAAAAGGGTAGATAGGAAAAAAGGCGATAAGCTTGCAATGGAAGATATGTGCCAATTAAGTGAACGACTTACAGAAGATAAATACAAAGGCAGCCACGAGCAAGTGGCTAAGCTGCTGCTAAAATATTCTGCCAATCCATTGCTCGATGTAAGTAATTTTTATGAGCTGGTGTTGTTTAGCTTTTTTACAGGAAATGCAGATATGCATTTGAAGAATTTTTCTTTGTTAGAAAAATCTGGAATGGGAATGGTGCTATCTCCTGCTTATGATTTGCTGCCTACTGCACTTGTAAATGCTGCAGATACAGAAGAGCTAGCGCTTACCCTCAATGCTAAGAAAAGAAAAATAAAATATGAGGATTTTTTAGCTGCTTATGAAAATGCAGGCTTATCAAAAAAAGTATTGGATAATACCTTGCAGCTTTTTACATACTGCCAGCCGGAGATGGAAGCTGTTTTAGAGAAAAGCTTTGTAAGTGATGAAATGAAAAAGGGATATGTTGCTTTGATGAATGAACGATATAAGCAGTTGAGTTTAGGGGTTTAGAAAGGTTTAGAGGGTT
>JBBRHK010000266.1:0-4496 GCA_038222815.1 Chitinophagales bacterium | reverse complement strand
AGTACTATGCGACTTACCATTTCTAATAAAATGAAGCTCGGCCCTTACACTTTTAAAAATGTTCCCACTTACATCTATAATGACGAGAATGGAATTATAGGCTATCCAAAAATTGGCGGCCTTTTGGGTAGTGAAATCTTTCGACGATTTAACCTTATCATCAATTATCCAAAAAGGGAAATACATTTATCTCCCAATAGCTTTTTCAAAGAAGAATTTGATTACAGCTATACTGGTATGAATTTATATTTTACAGATGGCAAAATATTAGTAGATGATATCATTGCAGGTTCTCCCGCCGCAAAAGCTGGGTTACTAGTTTACGATGAAATAATAAGTGTAGGTACAGATATTTCATTGAGTATGGAAAGCTACCGCTCCACTTTAAGATCACCCAATACTTTACTTAAAATATATGTAAGGAGGGGAAATGACTTATTTGAATTGTACTTAAAGGTGGGCAGCATAATGTAGGGTGTAGAAAACGTTATACATAAAATATTAGCCATTAAAAAAGCCAGCAATAATGCTGGCTTTTTTAAAATTTTTTATTGTGATTACCAAATGTATCTTAAACCAAATTGCATTTGTCTTGGAGGTGCAGCACTAAACTTCGTAAAGTTATTAGCACTCTTAGGGCCAAACTGGTTTTGATTACTTGACCCTCTAGTAGAAGTAAATCCAGAAAGGTTTTCAGTATTCAATAGATTATAGATATCAGCAGAAAGTTCTATACCTTGCTTAGCATTAAGCTTAAAAGTATATTTCGCACTAAAGTCGATCGTAGAAGCTGATGGTAAACGATCATTGTTTCTTGTTTCTCCTGGTTGATAATCAGACGGCCCTGAATTACCATAAGCAGTTTCTCCATTACCATCTAAATCACCATTACCGCCAAATGCCGCTGCACTAGCATACCTAGTGAATGGTTGGCCGCTTTGAAACAACATACTAGGTGTAATGGTAAGATTTTTTACAGGATAAAAAGTAATGATACCACTTATAATGTGTCTCCTATCATTGTCACCCGCAGCATATTCTGCACCAAAATCATTTCCATTACTAGCTCTTTGATTGATACCTTCTGAGTCCGTCTTTATTTTGCTTAATGTATATGATACTCTATAAGAATATTTATCAGTAGATAACTTATCTTTTTGCATGATTAAGTTGATAGCACCATATCTAGCTTTACCAGTGCTCTGCGTCATAAATACATCTCTTGCAATACCATTGACTAACGTACCGCCAATGTTTGCTACAAACTGGCCGGAAGCATCAGTAGAGATTGCCACCGGTCTGGTCAAATTGGCTGCAGCCCTAGTTCTCACTACTGGCGTTACAGGATTTGGCAAATACTCAGACGCGGCATTTAGATTTACAATTTGATAAAGATTCTCTGTTTTACTATACAAAGCCACAGCTTCAAACCTTAGGTGATCTTCAATTTTTCTTTGGTAGCTTATCGTAAACTGGTCAGAATAAGGATTCTCATAACCATTAGGATTTTTAATCCTAAAAACAGTACTGCTTTGAGTAGCTCTGTTAAATTGTGCTTGCTCAGAAGTAGGACCATTTAGATAAGATGGCGTATTGCCTTGTAAGTAAGTTGCTCTTAGGTTACCAGGGAAAGTTATACGATCTAAATCTGCATTCTTATCTAGTTTTCCAAGACGTTGCAGTTCTTGTAATTGTAATTTAAAGTTGGCAGAGTTGTTACTAAACTGAAGGTTATCGCTGGTTACAGAATACTTAATTTTATCATAAGCTCTTGCATAACCACCTCTTATTACATTGTTCTCATCTATCTTATAGTTGAAGCTAAGGCGTGGACCAAAATTATTCCAATCACCTTTTGTATCTCCTGCTTTACTTAGATTATCATAATCAAACCTTAGACCTATTCCTAAATTCAGATTCTGATTTACTGCAAAGTTATCCTCTGCATATACGTTGAATACATTTTGTGTAGTACCAAATCTTTCCTTGCTACTTAGATCTACTCTATATTCTCTTACATCTACATTACCCGGAATATTATTAGCATCAAAGCCGCTTCCTAGGTTTAGGGCTCTAATAGAATCTAATTGAGCTTGCGTAAGGCGTACGGTATAGAAACCAAAATTATTACCGCCACCCAATAAAGAGAAGTTAGACGATGTAAACTCTACCCCTGCTTTCAATGCGTGCTTACCAGCTTGGAATTTAAATTTCTGTTGAAATTGCTGTGTGTACTCATCATCATCAAAAATATAATCTCCAGGGCCAAGAGTGGCTATGGTAGCTCCTGTAGGACCTTGTACACTCACACCCGGCTTTCCAAAATTTGTTGGTTCCCTATAATTCCAATTAAAATAAGAAGTCTGAAAATTAGTTTCGCCATTTAATCTGCCACTAATATTGTAATCATTTTTCAATGCTACCAAGTAAGTTCTGTTCTTCTGAGTAGTTCTTGTGCTAGGAAATGCAGTACCTCCAGTAAGACCACCTCCTTGTTGCTCTATATCTATAATGCCATAGTTAGCTCTTAGGCTTGTGTGAAAGTTCTTTTTCCAATATTGGTCAATCTTTGCAGAGGCATAACTAAAATTACTATTACCTCTCAATGCTTCATTGATACCAAGCGTAGGTACGTTCAATAAATTATCTTTTATATCAAATGTTCTTTCAAAATTCACATAATAGAAAGTCTTGTCTTTTTTGATTGCACCACCAAGACCCACTCCTATCTGTTGTCTTTGAAAACCATCTTTTACAGGGTTGCCATACAAATCTCTTGTAGCAAACGCAGACTTAGCATCTACGATTTTACCTGGACGGGTTAAATAAAATACTTCTCCAGTATTTTCATTGCTACCACTTCTCGTATTTACATTAATGATACCAGTACTTGTGTTACCGTACTCAGCAGTATAATTATTAGTAAGCACATTTACACTCTCTGTAAAGCCAAATGGTGTATTGAATTTTGAGTTGCTCAAAAAGCGCTCATTATTATCCATTCCATCTATCATATAATTTGTCCAAAGGCCAGAAAGACCGTTGATAGCCACGTTTGGCGCTTCATTATATCCCAATGTTGCCAAGGTAAGATTAGGCAACCTAAATAGACTTCTAGTAATATCTCTACCCTCTATTGGCAAGGCTGCAAGCTCCTTTCTAGAAATAAGCGATTGCACCGTAGCATCTTTTCTATTCAACTCTAGTTTGGTACTTTGCACCACTATGCTTTCAAGATCTTGTACATTCTTATCTTTGAGAAAAAATGTAAATACTCTATTTTTTCCAGGGATAGTAAATGATGTTTTTTCTTCACTGACGAACTCTGTTCCAGCTACAAAAAACTCGTAGTCGCCATCAGCTAAGTCACTAAGGTCAGCATTACCATTGGCATCTGTCAATTTTGTTGCTACCACTGCCCCATCCTTTGAGATTGTAAAAGAAACATTGGGCATTGGTCTTTGTGTTGCGCCGTTCAGAATTTTTATCTTAATGAGCGATTGTGCATAAATGCAAGTACTGCTTGCCAATGCAAGCATTAAAAAAAGTATTACTTTTTTCATAAAAAATTTATTGTGTAAATGAAGGTTAGATGTATTTTTATTTTGTCTTTGGCTATAACATTTATTTAATTAAATGACCTTCAACATCAAATTCTTATCTAAGCAAAACTTGCTACAGATATATAATGATGAAGCTCTTTGGATAAAAAGATGTTTGATAGCTAAGTGAGTAGGCTAAGGTGCTCGAGCTAGCAGCTGCAAAGAGCTATAAGCAGGTATGGAGTAGGTTGAGTTTCGGAATCCTTTAGTATTTTGAAGGATAGACTTTATAAGTTTCAGCAATTGTACAGCAACGCCATACAGCCGATCTACAGTGTTAGATAGTTGTAATAAATGGCTAGCATCATTGAGTTCTTGTAACTCTTTCATGATGTATGTGCCTGCAAATTTTTCAGTCACATCTTCAAACAAGGTATCTGTTTGCCAAGCTAGTTTTAAAAACGTATCGGGATTAAATACTGCCTTATTTATTCCTAAAAGATAGCTACCCCCGCATTGTGTGGGGCCACATACTATCTTATTGTTATTTAAGAGACTAGTAGCGGCAAGTAGATCATTACTTGTAATGGATGGCACATCCGCCCCTATTCCTATTACGTTCGTATATCCCTTTGCAAAAACCTGTGAATAGGCATTTGTAATTTTTACAGCAAAGGTTTCTCCAACCTGTTCGTCTTCAGAAAAAATATAATAAGGCAATTTTGTTTGCTTTACTACACTTAAGGTGTGCTGTCGTAATACTTGAAGAACATTCTTGTTTACCTTACTATTTGGCCAAAAGAGATGCTTTTCATTGGCTTCTGCCTCCGCTGTGCGTGCAAATACAATAATAGCGGTGGTTTGGAGCATTGATTGACTAATATTATTCGTTATTCATAAAGATACGTTAAGATGAAGAGTACGGTTCATTTCTTAAGGAGAAAAAAATGGATT
>JBBRHK010000265.1:0-4516 GCA_038222815.1 Chitinophagales bacterium | reverse complement strand
TCAGAATAGGATTTGCCAATAATTTTGGCAACAGGATATTGGTTATTATAGCCGTAGAAGTAGGAGTTAATTAAATTGTCTGAAGACCTCGATTGAGTGATATTTCCAGTTGCATCATAACTGTCAATAGTTTCTCTCACTTCAATTGGTAGGCCATTTATTGAACTTGCAACACTAGAAAAACTAGTGGAAACATTTACAAAATTGTTAGAATAATTATTAACAATTTTCTGCTTTTCAAGATTACTATTAAATATTGATGACTCAATGATAGGTGAAATATTATTCAAATATATCATTGAGGCATAAACTGATTCAGAACTCTTATCCAGTGGATATGCTAATCGCTGCTCAAGAGTTTCACCTTTGCTATTTTTAAGTATTACAATTTTTGGGTAATGAGTGGTATTATCATAAACATAAGTATTTATTGATTCAACACTAAGATTATTTGAATAAAAATTATTGCGACTTGACAAAAGATCTAATACTGACTGTGTTGGAAAATAGCGCTTCACCGTGTACGATTGTGTGTTGCTACCTATTCCTGTCGCAATTTGCGCAATGGCTAAATTCTGGTTATTATTATCGAAAATATCTGTTGTTATTTTAGCATATGCATTAGTTCGTTTTGTAATTGTTTGTCCATTATTATCCTTTGACGACTCTTCCAACAAATATCCTCTCAAAATCGGAAAATCTTTGGAAATAGGAACTGGAAAAAATGGGTAATAATTTTGACTTTCAGGCTCAAAGGTTTTAGTAATACTAGAGCCATTAGAGGAAATTTCAGAAACCCTTGTATAGATTAGTGGTTGCTGGTTATGGTAGTTAATGGTTTGCGATGGATCGCTTTTTAAAGTCAATTGACTAGAGTTTATATAGTTTATCTCAGAGATTCCTGGTCTGTTATATGGTGTTTGAAAAGAACTTCTGTGATAGAAATAAATTGGTTCATTAATCAATAGAGCTGATGATTTTCCGTCGACATTGTAATTGTAGTTTTTAATCAAAGTATTTTCTCTACCATCGTAAAAAGTAATATTTCTAATTCTAATTCCTCCTGCTAGACGCTCTTTCTTTGGTACCTCATAGCCAAATTTTACGCTAGTAAAGAAGGGATATTGATAGTTACAAGGATCTGAAAGACTATAGTTACAAAAAACGGTGTATTGTTTATTTAACGGCAGTGTTAGATTTTGTTTAAAACCAGCTAGACCATTTGCGTAAATTAAAGGAATCGTCTGAGAAAATAGACCGTCTGTACTTGTAATGGTGAACTGGATAACTTGGTTATCTTGATAATCGATAAAACAAGTTTGTGGGGTGGTTGGATCAGCAATAACTCGAGGGGAGTATTCATTTATCTTTATATAAAATGTAACATTATGCGTATTTCGACTAATGAAATTAATAGACTGGCTGGTGTTAAAAGTTGATTGACTCCAATTTAGATTGGAAACGTAATCTCGATTAACGAAATAAGTGGGGCTAAAAGCCGCATTATTTTCAAATTCGAAACTAGTGTATCCTCCAGTTGGATAGCTTATTTTTTCTAACACACCGGCCTTAGAAAATGATACGTCTGGGTATCGTTGGGCATTATTCCCTAAAGAATCGCCATCTTGAAGAAACGTTGTAAAGTCAGGAAATACGACAGGCATATTAGGAATATAGGAAAAATTACCTCTGTCAGGATTAACACTGTAACCCCAGTAATCAATATTTTTAGAACCTACCTGATTCATCTGTGTAGAGTTGTAAAAGAATTCTGTAGGAATTGACTCACCAGTTGCAATAACTTTTCGGACTTTATCCAGTCTTAGTTTTTTAGAATAATCGTTATTAGACTCTCGTAGTGGTAATGCTGAATTTGAATTGCAATAAAAATATGAGTAATCGAATTGGTAGTTTTCAATTATATTATTTTTTAAATCTTTTATGGTTATCCCAGTCATTGCATTATCGTTAATCAGATCTTGCCTATCTAGATTATAAAGAAATTCAACCTTAGAGCCATCTGGAAAACTTATTTTTGAGACGTTTAGACTAGCCAAAGAAATTATACTATTGCCGTATAGAGGGTCGGCATACTTTAATACATCAAGTACACCCGGCCCATCTCTACCAAGTTTCTCTTGAATTATTATGCTTATACGTTCGTAAAATCCTGATTCAAATTTAGACACTAAAGCTTGGGAGTATTCAATTGTTAAGTTTTCACTTGTTTGTGTGTCTTCAATTTTAGAGATTAGCCAATCGGAAACATAATTTAATGGATCTGATGTTAGATTCTGAGTATTATCATAGTTTTTTACCTGCTGCATCTGTAAGATATCAAAAATGTATTTGATTCCCTTGTCATTTATGATAGCAAATGATAAGGGGGCACCACTTATTGGAGTGTTTATAAATTGAATTTTACAGTTAGTGTGTTCTAACTGGATAATTTGATGATCTTTTCCAATAACGAATCTTCCACTTTCCCCAGCTGGTAAGCTAAAACTAAATATATCTTGTTCTCCATCTGTAATACCCTTGCCAATATCATCAACAGTTGCAAAAATCGCAGGGGAATTGTAAATATTAAAGCTGAATTCTGTTGAGTTCTGTAGCATTTCTTGATTAGACATTCCCGGGTCAAAAAACTCATTGGAGTATCCTTCATTGCTTATTGATGGTAGGGCAGCTGTATTCATAAAACCGCTTACCAACTCATCTGGTAAACCTTTTACAGTCCTTGATATTCTTGGTACTCCTACCAAACTCCATCCTAATCCAGTATTTGGTGCTATATTGTCAACCTTATTGCCCCCAGCATGATAAGTCATTCTTAGGCTAAATTCTAGTTTATTTCTTTTCCAATTCCAAATCGGATACTCAATTCTAGGAACACCTGTTGACATATCAACCGGAATAGTTGTATTTGCTGCAAAAGCTGCCGCAGTCGGAGAAAGGATACCAACTCTTGGTCTGCCATTCGCCACATCAATCATATTCAAAATAGGTGCCTGAGCATATGAATTAAACCAATTATAAGAAAAAATAGGAATAGGGAAGTCTTTTTCATTTGATTTTTTTAAAAACTATACCCCACTCTAAAAATCAACGGGCTAGTTCTAGTTTGATTAATATTGTTTATATCATACAATAACTGCATCTTACTAGCTTTAAAAAATTTAGTATTTATTGCCAATTTTTTACTAAGACCAATAAGTACATTAGGTTTATTGCTGCTAGTAGTAATTGCTGTTATTGTATTGTCATTTCTA
Organism: Chitinophagales bacterium; assembly: GCA_038222815.1. Taxonomy (GTDB): domain Bacteria; phylum Bacteroidota; class Bacteroidia; order Chitinophagales; family Chitinophagaceae; genus Ferruginibacter. The sequence continues at coordinate 1,244 of JBBRHK010000265.1, read as the reverse complement.
CTTTTAAAGATTTGCTCATAGCCACCAGAGAGATAAAAACCTTTCTTCATTTTCCAATCTATAAAGCTTCTGACACTATAGCCCTCTTCCTTAATTTTTATTTTTTGTATGCTGCCTACTTGTAGCTGGTAGCCGCCGCCTATGCCTATAGTGGCTTTGTTGTTAAGCTTATAGCCTAAGCTTAGGCCAAAGTCGAAGCTGTTCTCGCCTGTAATTCTATTCCTGTAGGGTTGTACGTTAGTGCCAAGCTCTAGGCGCTGTAGCAGGGTTTTTGGTTTTTGTTCGTTAGGTTTAAATTCTTCAAAACTTGCTTCATTTGGGTTGCTGCCCTTTTTTATTATTTTATCCTTAAGCTTTTGTTGCAAGGCTTTTGCTTCTTGTATATTATTACTCATTCCTTGGAGAGCTGCTGGGCTTGCGCCTGCTATTCTCGTCTGTATAAGACTGCTTACGCTTGCTGCAGTTTGTAGTCCTGCAATATTGTTTACTGCTGTAGCGCCGCTACCTGGGCTGCCAAAGAGCTGAGCTAGCATACTGTTCTCACTGGCAAATTTTGTAAACGCTGGTATTCTGTGGAGTATCTTAGTGGCTAATTCCTGAGCTTTTGCTTTGTCTTTAAAGAGTTCTTTATAATTGCGCAGGGTTTCTACATAGTAAAAGGCTTCCTTATCTAACTTTTTTAAATATTTACTATTTCCCATCAGCTTTATAGATTCATTGATGAGCTGGGTTTTGCGTTCTTTTATAAACTGCTGCATAGTTGTAGATAATGCCTCGTCCTTATCTAACTGGCTTAGATTGTTTTTGGCATTGCCGAGTTTGTTTTTTAAAGAAGCGGTAGTACTATCTACTATATTACTTACATAGTTTACTTGTAACCTTAGCTGGTCTATGCCTTGCTCATACTTCTTGGTGTAACTAGTAAAGTTACTCTCGCCTTTTTTAAAATTATCCAATGCCTTTCTAAATGTAAGTTGTTCGTTGGCAAACAGCTTGCTAGCAATAGCAGGATCAATCCTTTGTAGGGTTGCTTTTATTTTGTCTTCCCAATTGGCAAGTTTAGTGAGCGTTTTCTCGGTCTTGCCTACCACTCTATTATGGTAGGTTGTAATCTTAGTATTTACGCTGCTGATATATTTAATTGTTTGTTTCTTGGTTAATTGCTGTATCGAGTCTGCCTGAGCAGAAGCATCAAGCGAAAGGAGTAAAGCGGCGTAAAGAAAAACGAAACAATTCTTTTTCAT
>JBBRHK010000264.1:0-4522 GCA_038222815.1 Chitinophagales bacterium | reverse complement strand
AATTTGAGAGCCTACAACAACCTCAGTAGTAGTACTTGCTTTGGTATTGTAGTTTACTTGACCAATCAGTTGTTTGCTATTATTAGTATTGGCAATTCCTATTGTATTAAACTGAAATTCGTCAGACAGTGCCTTGTAGCTTACATCTGCAACCAATGCACTTTTTTCCATTTTTTTTGATAATTGCAAATGGTTGAAAAATGTATTTACACGCTCCTTTGCCGTGTCGCTTTTAAAAGTGGTGTAAAAATTTTGTGCATTAAAGTTTCTATAATCCAAAATTGATTTAATGCTTAGTTGCCAGCCCTTTTGAAGTTGCTGCCTAAAGCTGCCATTGATTGTATGTAAGTTAAAAAAACCAGTAGTACCTCTTAGTTGGTTTCCGGCGGCATTATTACTTAATATACCTAAGCTAAAATACGACTGCTTGATTTGCATACTAGCATTTGCATTAAAATTTACTAAGCCTAATTCGCCCACCTGGATACCGGTATTTACACTAGATTTTGGAAATTGCCTTTTTACAAAAGCCTTGGTGATGATATGCACTACACCACCCACCGCATCGGCACCCCATACAGCGCTTGCAGCTCCTTTTAGTATTTCTATTCGTTCTATTTCTGAAGGATGAATGGGAATGTTTCCATTAAAATGCCCTGTCAATGGATCATTCAGTCTTATTCCATCTATGAGTACCAATACCTGTTGAAAAGTGCCTCCCCTTATTAGTAAATCGCTCTGCGCCCCTTGTGGGCCTCGTTGTTGTACTTCTATGCCGGCTGCATACCTTAATAATTCGTCGATGCTATTTACTGCTAAGTTTTCGTATTGTGCGGGGTTTATGATAATAATATTTCTACCAGTTTGCACAGCTTTCTGGTAACTATTAGTGGCCGTGACAGTCGCCGTTTGTAAAATGCCTAAAGAATCTTGTGCCTTGCTAAAGTAAGGAATAAGCAATAGCAACACAGCGTAAAAGAATTTCATAGTTGGTGTGCAGGTTTAGCGTTCTAAAACGCAAATTTAAACGCAATTGTTTGGAGACTAAAATTATTTTATCTGTTACTTTTTTGTCTTGCTTAATTTAGAAATGCAAAACGGTATGACACTTTTTTTAATTAATGTTGATAGTTATTATTCGGTGTGCCAGTGTAAATATTCTATAATTGATGCTGGTAAGCAAATGGGAAATAGGTTAAACTATAATAGTACTAACGACGATGGAACAAACATATGCGGTGATAGTTTCAGTACTTTTATCTGAGCAAGCAACCACATTGAAAAAAGGCTCGTATCATTTTATTGATACAAGCCCATTGCAATAAAAAATTGATTAACTTATTTTAAAAGAAACCCAAGCTTTAGCCCAAAACTAACAGATATGGAAGGGCTGTTTCCTGCTCTTGCATTTGCATAGTTGAACGCACTTCCATCATTGTAATAAATATTATTACTGCCGTTTTCATATTGATAAGTATTTTTTTTATTATCAAAACCGTACCCTATTCCAAAATAGGTATCAAGTACAACCTTTTCGCCAAAAACTCGCTGCTTGCCGAGTTCTAGTTGAAGAGCTCCGAAGGTTACGTTTTGCTTACCAAGTACAGATGATGCATTTGTCTTGGAGATAATAATATTTTCCTTGTAATGTCCTGCATAAATCGAAGGCTTGAAATATGTTCCCTGCATCAAATGCGACATTCTAGTTTTTCCAAAAAGAATAAAATCTGGAAGTTTATTAAACTTATACCCGCCAGAAATAAAAGCTCCTGCCTGACCTCTTTTCGTATTGGTAGATCTGTTAGAACTGCCGTTATAGAATGATAGCGTTTCTGATTTTCCTAACCCAATCAAACCAAGACTGACCTCATAACTTTTGCCTACGCCTATACTTTGCTCATAGCCAAATTCTGTGTAACCATATAGAGGCGAAAAGAAATTTACTTTAATCGCTTTCGTTCTTTGACCTTCATACGACTCCATATCTTTTACATTCTCTTTGAAAGTTTGCTCCTTGCCATCAGCAGAAACTATCTTTTTTATTCTATCTGTTTCTAAAATATAAATTGGTCCATCGGGCTCATTAAAGTTTCTATATTTTACTTCAGAAGAACCTATCTCTATAAGCTTAACCTCTAAAACTTTTCCATTTTTACGGTATATTTTATCTTGTGCTTGCACCGCAATGCTGATAAGGGTAAGGCAGGTTATTAGCAATAATTTTAATTTCATATAAAAAGGTTGTAGGTTAAATGTAAATCTAAGAGTAAACTCTTAAGGGATTATTGACAAAAGTCAATAAATACATCAACAAGAGGATTTTTTTCAATTAAATGCTGCATATAAAATAAAGTATTTCAAGAAACACAGAATTTCATTTCAAGTTGTTATTGAATTTTTTATTTTATTTCTCCCAAAAATTTACAACTACTTAATCTCTACAGTAGCCTTATTCTAAAACAAAGTTGTTAGAAGAATAAATCTTATTATAGTTTTTGGTATCCAATGCCGATGTACGGTGATCTGAATAAATAGCTCAAAACCATTGAATTTGTGAGCATAATACTCGTGCTTTGAAGAAAAAGCAATTGGACACTATTTATTAAATCGATCAAAAACTAGCTTCGATAACTTTCTTGTGAGCACCCAAGCTTCATTTTCTGAAGTCCAAGATTTGTCTTTATTATTTTTTGTAAATACAGAGAATATATAAGGTTCTTTAGCCATTACTAATAAAATTTCATTACGGCTAGCATCTACAGCACCGCTTTTACTTGCTACAAAAGTCGTGACAGGTATTTGGCTTATAGCTTCTTCATCCCAATAATTTCTACCCAGCAGGCGAATCATTTTTTTGCTAGCAGAGTCGTTTATGACTTTGCCCAAATATAGTTGCTCAAAGATTTGCGCCATCTCTTTTGGTGTAGATTGTCCCCAGCCATATTGGGTTCTATCATTTTCTCTTCCTGGCGTTCTCGAGTTTACTTTTGTGTTTGTAAAACCCAAACTGTTCATTAAGTTATTGATGGTTGTCCCAGTACCTGCAATGGCTTGAAGCCAAAGGCTAGCAGTGTTATCGCTCATGGTGAGCATCAACATTACTACCTCGGAAAGCTCAATGGCAGTGCCATTTTTTACGGAGGCCATTAAAGCTGCATCATTACTATATTTCAAAGAATCATTAAATACTAATCCTTGCTTATAAGTAAGAGAGCCTGCATTAATTTCATTCATAATGCCGATGAGGATGGGCACCTTTACAATGCTTGCCGTAGGAAAAATAGTATCTGCATTAATAGAAACTTCCTTCCCAGTTTTTAAACTTTTTATATAGATGCCAATATCGCCATTAAAGTTTTTTACTAATGATTCTATTTGGTGCTGTAATTTCCTATCAGTTACTTGGGCACTTAATAAACTTGGAGTTAATAAAAATAAAATTATAAGTGTTCTCATTGAATTAGTATAATAAATTTTTTGATGTCTAATCTAATAATTTTTGTTGCAATCAAGCCTAAAATATTCTGACGAATGTAATCGCCATTTTGAAAAGTACTGAACTACAATATAGAAGTTTTTTCTGGAGCTGAATAAATTTTAAATAGAAAATGCTTAATAAAGTTTTTTAGAAGAATCGCTTCCAAGTATCGCTGTTGCTTAGAATAAAACACTGTCAGGAATATCTGCGTAATCGAAGACTAGCGTATTAACTTTCTACAGCCTATTACATTAGTAAATTGTTTAGTCAATATTAGGCTCTGGTGGCAATAGCTGGATAGTGCTTTTTATTGTAGGCCGGTTGAGAGTCAAGTATCGACTCGTCAGTATAAATCTATCAAATTGTCGGGTTTGAAAATGAACCGATTAGGGGAGCGGGCTGTTTCCGAACTCTAAAGCTAGTGGCTTGTTTACAGGTTGTCTGTTTGTGAAAGTTGCTCGAAAAGAAGTACTAAATTTGTATCGCTACCCAAATTTTGGTAAAATAGTATGCTATGGAACAGTACGGAAAGATTTTATTATTTGCTATGCCTGCATTTTTGGTATTGGTTTTATTAGAAAAATGGTATGGTTGGTACAAAGGAAAGGATACAGTGCGTAATATGGATATGGTGAGCGGGCTCAGTTCTGGCGTTACTAATGTCACAAAAGAGGTGCTGGGCTTAAGTATCGCTGTGCTAGGGTACAGCTGGCTAGTAGATAATATAGCGCTAATGCATATTAAATCTACTTGGCTTACTTTTTTAATTGCTTTTTTAGTTCTAGATTTTGCTGGCTATTGGGTACATCGCATCGATCATAAAATAAATTTTTTCTGGAACTCGCACATGGTGCACCATAGTAGTGAAGAATTTAATTTAGCCTGTGCATTAAGACAAAGCATTTCTACTTTTGTAAAGTTATTTTCTTTCTTACTTATACCGGCAGCTTTGCTGGGCGTGCCAGCCACTGTAATGGCAACCGTAGTACCCATTCATTTATTTGCACAGTTCTGGTACCATACTCAGCACATAGGCAAGATGGG
>JBBRHK010000263.1:0-4561 GCA_038222815.1 Chitinophagales bacterium | reverse complement strand
CTCATCTACAATTTTTACTTCTTCATCCATTACCACATACTCTACGTCTTTTTCAAACATTGTGTATGCTTTCAACAACTGCTGAGAGATATGACTACGCTCCGCCTTGGTAGAATACTCATTCATTAAACTTTCTTTTTGGGCTAATTTTTCTTCTGCTTCTTGCTCTGACTTATCTATTTGATCTAGCTTAGTAGAAATGTCTGGAAGAATAAAAAATTCTGGATCTTCTCCACTTCTAGTAATAAGGTTTAAACCTTGATCCGTTAATTCTACTTGGTTGTTTTTCTCATCGATAGTAAAGAATAATTCTTCATCTACAATGTGCATTTGCTTCTGCTGATCTGCTAAGTAATAGTTTTCAGACTTTTGAAGTTTTACTCTTATCCCTGGCTCACTAAGGAATTTAATTAATGCACTATTCTTTGGCAAACCACGGTGCGCCCTCATCAATGCAAGACCACCATCTTTTGGGTCATCATTGCCTTCGGCAATTTTTTTCTTGGCTTCAATTAAGAATTTATTAGTCGCAGCTTTTTGCGCAGCCAATAGTTTTTCAATCCTTGGTTTAAGGTCAAAAAACTGCTGGGTATTATCGCTATGACCTACAGGCCCACTTATAATAAGCGGCGTACGAGCATCGTCTATCAATACACTATCTACTTCATCTATCATTGCAAAATGATGCTTACGTTGCACCATCTCATCAGAATTATGCACCATATTATCTCTCAGATAATCAAAGCCAAATTCATTATTAGTACCATAAGTGATATCTGCATTATAAGCAGCACGGCGAGAATCGGTATTAGGTTGATGCTTATCTATACAGTCTACAGTTAACCCTAGAAATTCAAAAATCGGCGCATTCCACTCACTATCTCTTCGTGCCAAGTAGTCATTTACCGTAACTAAATGCACACCTTCGCCGCTCAAAGCATTGAGGTAACTCGGCAGCGTACTCACAAGTGTTTTACCTTCACCCGTTGCCATTTCTGCAATTCTTCCGCTATGTAACACAGCGCCACCTATAAGCTGCACATCATAATGCACCATATTCCAAGTAATGATACCACCTGCGGCCTTCCAGGTATTTTTATAGATGGCATTGTCGCCATCTATTACGATATTATCTTTTTTGCTAGCTAGTTGTTTATCTAATTCTGTAGCTTTTGAAACGAGTTCTGTATTTTCCTTAAATCTTCTACTCGTTTCTTTTACCGTAGCAAAGGCTTCTGGCAAAAGATCTTGAAGCACCACTTCGAGTTGTGTATCTCTATCTTTTTTAAGCTCATCTATTTGCTTGTAAAGGTTGTCTCTGCCAGTGATATCACCTGTTGGCAAATTTTCTGCTTCTTCTTTTAATGAAGAAATAGAAGCGTCTATTTCTTGGAGCGCAACTTTAATTCTTTGCTTAAAGATGACGGTGTTATTTCTCAATTCATCATTGGAAAACTGCTTGTATTGCTCAAAGAAGGCGTTTGTCTTACCTACTAGTGGGTTTATTTTTTTGACGTCTTTTTCACTTTTGTTACCGCCAAATATCTTAGAAAGGATACTCATTTTATATAATATTTTGTTCTATTAGTGGTTGTACGTTGGCAAATTTGATGCTATTAATTAAGGTAGCCAAATTGACAGGGTGGCAAAGGTACATTTTAGTTGGGAAAGCGAGGAAAACGCAATTACCAATTAAAAATTACGAATTATGGGAAATCAGGTTGAAATTATGAAAGTTGAGTCACAGATTAAAGATTGAATCAATTGATTTTATTAGTGCTTAATCAAAATTTATTTACTCAAATAAAGGCAGTGTTTTACTTGTTCTAGAATCAAAGTACTAATGCAGAAAAAAATTGGCGCATCATTTGTAAATTTCTATAAAAAACTTCTCTTATGCGACTAAGAACCTACGAATCCTTTTGGCTAATAAAAAACGGCCTACTATACAGCTATCCTACACTACAACAAGAAATAAAAACACAAATGATGGTCGTGGGTTGCGGTATTACTGGCGCATTAACGGCCCATGCTTTAGTGGAAGCTGGCTACGAGGTATCAATGATAGATAGGCGTGATGTAGCACAAGGTAGCTCCTCGGCTACTACCAGTATGCTGCAATACGAAATAGATGTACAGCTCAAAGATCTTGCAGATATGATAGGGGAGGATGCGGCAGCAACTTGTTACAAGGCAGGTATTTCTGCTATAAAGCGTATGGAGGAACTGGTAAAAGAAACTAAAATAGATTGTGGATTTGAGAAAAAAAATTCTCTTTATGTTGCACATAATCGACGTAGTGCAAAAGATTTGAAAAAGGAATTTGAGATCAGAGATAAGCATAATCTTGGTGTAAGCTGGCTAGAGGGTAAAGTGATAAAAGAGGAATACGGTATAGATTGTGCCGGCGGTATTCTGTCTGAAACTGCTGCAAGTGTAGATGCTTATAAGATGGCACACGAGCTTATACAATACAACGTAAAAAGAGGAATGAAGGTGTATGACCAGACCGAAGTAAAGGAATTTGTACTAGATACAATGTCGCCACACCTCATTACCGAAGATGGAATAACTGCTTGGTTTGATAAGGCTATTTTTTGTACTGGTTTTGAGAGTACGACAATGATAGAAGAAAAAATTGCTGATCTGTTTTATACCTATGCAACAGTGAGTGAACAAGACATTGAAATTCCTGAAAAATTAAATAACACATTGGTGTGGAATACAGAAGTTCCTTACATATATATGCGTACCACAGATGATGGGCGATTGCTTATAGGCGGTGAAGATGCTCGTACCAATGCTTCTTTCTTTCAACAAACTAAGAAAGAAAAAAAGGCAAAAACTTTAAAGAAAAAGTTGGAAAAATTAGTTCCTGATATTTCATTTATAGAAGATTTTTCTTGGGCAGGTACTTTTGGAACGACGAAAGATGGATTACCCTACATTGGAGAATCTCCTGAGTATAAGAATGCGTTATTCGTTCTTGGTTTTGGAGGAAATGGAATTACTTTTTCTATTCAAGCAATGGATATCATTGTTGATTTGTTGCGGGAAAAACCTAATGAGTTAAGTGGCTACTATCGATTTGGAAGACAGTAACATTAATATAGGTATTAGTAATTGCAGTGCTTTGATAAGGCTTCTATATTGATATTGGAATTTCAAAATTTTACTAACCTTTGATTATGGTCATATTCTCAAAAAATATTAAATTATCCAACAGTTTTATATATACCCTTTTTTTCATTGCGCCTACCGTTTACTAAATGGGTAAGGTCATTTACTAATCATTATCATAATAATTCGCTGTTTTCCAGATCTTTATTAAAATTGTTAGTGTGTTTTCAAAACTAATCAAAAGGGGAGTGGATTAAGTATTATTTGTACTAAAGTATAATTAATCTTTAGAATAAAATCACCCTAATTGGTGATAAAGAGTATTGCAGAAATAGCCGATATTTGATATTAGAAATCAATCGAATATTACAATCGGTGGATACGAGCTTGAGATTTGAGAAAATCAATAAAAAAATAATAGCATGACAAAGAAATTACTTTACTTATTAGCCATTACCATAATAAGCCCTTGCTTGTGCTTGACTGCTCAATTAAAAGTGGAGTCTGGTGCTACCTTTTTTATAGGTTCTGGTGCCACTGTTACTGTGCAGGGAAACGTGACTTCTGCTGCTGATTTACAAGGTACTGGTACATTGTTGCTAAAAGGGGCAGCAGCTCAACAAGTGGATATGGGGGGGTTCACCATCCCTAATTTACAAATTGACAATTCCACTAATGCTACACTCACAAGTAATTGTAGAATAGGCAATAGTCTAGCATTTACCACAGGAAAAATTATACTAGGAAACAATAATATGCAATACGCAAGTACTGCTATAAGTACTGGAATGGGTAGTAACAAGTTTTTAGAAACCAATGGTACTGGTCAGGCTATACAAGAAATTACTGCTAATATTATAAGTAGGGAGATACCGCTGGGTGGGGGTTCAGTATATCGCCCTGCTTTTATTAGTAGTACCGGCACTTACAGTAGTGCAAGAGTGGGTGTGCAATCAATCGCTTTAAAAACGCCTAATGCCCCTCCGTCTGTGTCAGATTTTACAAATTGTTACTGGCCAGTAACAAGAACAGGTGTTACAGGCACGGTAACTCTTGCTGGGCAATATGCAGATGCTGATATCTCTGGTACAGAGTCTTTTCTCAATGGATATTACTTTAATGGCACTGATTGGTCCTCTACAGGTCAGTCAGCAGATAATGTTTTAAATAGAGTTTCTGCACCAGTATCTGTGGCTTCTGGTGAGCTCACAGCTATTGATAAATTTGACCTTGCTAAAATTAAAGTATACCTACAGGGAGCATATCAGTCTGCAGGGATAATGTCAGACGCTTTAAGAGCTGGCACAAATGTGATTCCTGTATCTGATCCATATAGAGCATTGCCATATTCTAGCAGTTTTTCCCATGTTAATAATTCAATTCCGGAGACTGTTGCAGCAACGGTATTCAATACAAATGCGGTCACCTCTGATAATATTGT
>JBBRHK010000262.1:0-4602 GCA_038222815.1 Chitinophagales bacterium | reverse complement strand
ACATCCAAGGAATAGAATCTATTTTGCATAGAAAGATTTTGGGAAATTATTCGAACCTAAAATTGAAGTGGCTTTCTAAAAAAATTGTAAAAAATATATTAGCTACTGAGTGTAATAATACCTTCCACCAGTAAATGAGCTTCTCTACTAGACATATAAAATACTACTTTCTATATGATTAAAATACTTTGCCTTGATCGCATTTCTCGAAACTAAATCGATTTTCTTCTTTAATTGTACTTCTAGGAAATCTGCTAAGTCAATAAATTCTATTCCGACGGGCTTACTAAAATCAACAATAATATCTACATCGCTTGTATCAGTAAAATCACTTCTTAACACAGAACCAAATAAACCTATAGAATTGACAGAGAATTTACTCTTTAATTTGGGCTTCAATGAGGATAATGTATTTGATATAAAATCTGACTGCTTCATACTTCTAAAGTTAGTATTTTTCTTCTTGATTGTGAATATTGTCAGTTCGAATCTATACTATTCAAAAGAAACAAAACCAAAATCCTCCAAAATAAATTTATTAATTCAAACTCCTAAAATCAACAGGCACTAATTTACTTACCCCAGCTTCTTGCATCGTAACACCATAAATAACATCTACAGCACTCATTGTAGTTTTATTATGGGTAACAATGATGAATTGTGAGTTTTCGCTAAACTGTTTAATCATATTTGTAAACTTAGCCACATTCGCATCATCGAGCGGAGCATCTACCTCATCTAAAATACAGAAAGGTGCTGGCTTAATAAGATAAATGGCAAATAGTAAAGCCGTAGCGGTTAGTGTTTTTTCACCTCCACTTAATTGACCAATACTGCTTGGGCGCTTCCCTTTTGGCTTCGCTATAATATCAATTCCTGTTTCTGCAAGGTTACTAGGATCTACTAAAACCATATCGGCCATATCCTCGTCGGTGAAGAGCGCCTTAAATACTTTTTGAAAATTTTCTCTTGTCTTATTAAATGTATCTAGGAACTGCTGATTAGCTGTTGCCTCCACTTCTTGTATAGTTTCTAAAAGGCTATCTTTTGCTGATACTAAATCATTCTTTTGCTCCATAATAAACTCATACCGCTTCTTCATTTCAGTATAAGCTTCTACAGCTGTTGGGTTTACTTCTCCAATATTTTCTAAGCGTTTTTTCATACGCTCACATTTTTCTTGGAGGTCTTCTATTGATTCCTCTCCCACTCTTTCGCTGTCTAATATATCTTCGATTTCAATTTTAAACTCTACACTAAGACGTTCTTTAATACCAGCCAATTGTAGTTTCAATTCAGTAAGCTTATCCTTGATTTGCTCTAAGAGCATATCAATACCTTCTTTACTTTTTTGCTGTTGCTTGAGAGCAGATTCTTTTGCAGTCAAAGCATTTCTCAATACATAATATTGCTGATCAAATTCGTTCAGTTTTTTACCTTCACTTTCCTTGTTCTGCATCAATTCTAACAAAGCTCCCTCCACTTGTTTTAGTAAAACACTGGTTTGTTCTAGATTTTCTTCTGCATCCTTTAATTGTACATTACTAGTGCCTATTTGCTCTTGTAATTCTGTCTGTTGCTTTTGCTTGAAGTTTAGTTCCTGTTGTAAAGATGCTAGTTTACTTTGCTGTCTAGCAATCTGCAAATTGGTTTCATTCAAGTTTCCTGTCGCCGCATTGTATGCTTGCTCTGCATTTGAATACAAGGTTTCTACACTAGTAAGTTGCTCCAATATTTTTGCTAAGTCAGTGTTTAATTGAGTAAGCATCGTTCTTGTAGATGCTACTGCCTCTGTATCATTAGCGAGTTGAAACTCAAAACCTTTGATTCTTTCTCCTGCATTGGCTTCTTGACTTACAAGATTCTCTATTTTGTTTTGATTAGAAAATACTTCGTTACTAAGTGTATTTATTTCCTGCTGCTTCTGTTGTATCTCTCTTTCTTTTAGCGCAGCATTAAAATTAATCACTTCGTTGTGGCGTGCCTGTAGATCTGCTTTTAGATTTTCTACCTTGGTAGTTTGAGATTCTATTTCTTCTTGAAGTTTTTCTAAATTTTTTGCTCTTCCTATTTTCTTTCCTTCAAAAATACCAACGCTACCGCCTGTTACAGCATATTTGCCTTTTACAAATTTTCCAGTTTTTTCTAAAATCACGGCATCGCTATTGGAATCAATAGCATCTTCACTCTCTGCAATAAATACATTACCTAGAAGATGCGCAGCAAGTGCCTTGTATTTACTCTCTATTTCTATTACGCTGAGTGTAGGAATTGTATTGGATGGTGCAGTATGGCTTTGTTCCCCTACAAATTTATCTAACAAGAAAAAATTTGCTTTACCCTTTTGATGTTCATCTAATAAATGAACGGCTTGCATACCTTCTGCAAGATTATTTACTACATAATAATTTAAGTATGGTTCTAGCACATTCTCTACTGCTGCCCTGTATTCCTCCTTTACGTATATGATATCACTAAGTAAAGGGGCATCTTTATTCCACCCTTCGTTGTTGTGTAAAAACTTTACACTTTCTGGATAGCCTTCCATACTTTCTACAAGACTTTTTAAAAGTCTGTATTCATTAGTCTTAGCATCTAGTTTTCTGTTCTCATCTGCAAGGCTGTTTCTTACGCCTTCCAGTATTTGCTGTGTAGATAAAATCTGCTGTTTCGTGAGTTCGTTTTGTTCTTGTAACTCAGCAAGCAATTTTTTCGCAGCTGCAAGTGCTTCATCTTTTATGATTTTCTCTTCCTGCAGAGTAGCTATTTTCTGTTTTCTATCAGCTTGTTCTTCTACAAGCTGTTGTAACGCCTTTTGTATATTTTGTATTGATGTATCAGCAATGGCCACTTTCTTCTCGGCGTCAAATTGATTGCGTTGAAGTTCTTGGCTAGATTTTCTTAGCGTATCCATTCCACTTCTCTGCTCATCAAATAATTTTCTTTTTCCTTCTACAGCTTCTTTAAGTTCAGTAATTTTTTGCTCAAGTGTGGTAAGAGATTTTTCTTCTTCTACTAGTTGCTTTTGCGTAAATGAAATTCCTTCTTCCAGCCCGTTTACTTGAGTAGATGCCTTTTGTAAAAAAGCATCCAACGAAGCTTTAGTCTCTTTTAAATATTGTAGTCGTTGTCCAGAAAGATTTTTTTCATTTTCTTTACTGCGTACATTGTCCTGTATTTGATTGAAAGCCTGCTGCATCGTTTGCAAGGTCTTCTCACTATCTATTAAGGCTAGTTTTTCACTTTCTAGTGCTGCATCTTCTTTTGCAATAGTCGCTTCTATAGCGAGTCTCTTGTCAATCTCTACTTTTTGTTGCTCATTAAGATCTTTATAAGTGACATTGAAACCTTCTAAAGCAGCCCTAGCAAGCTCTATGCTTGTCTCTTTGTAATCCTTCTTTATTTCAAAATATTTCTCAGCCTTCTTTGCTTGACTTTCAAGTGATTTTAATTGATTATTAATCTCAAACAATAAATCTTCTATTCTCGCTAAGTCTTGCTGAGTAGCATCTAGCTTTAGCTTCGCTTCTTTTTTCCTTGTCTTATAAATGGTAATACCAGCAGCTTGTTCCAGCATTCGCCTTCTGCTATTTTCTTTATCTTTTATAATGTCATCTACCATTCCTAGTTCGATGATGGCATAGCTATCAGTACTTACACCAGTATCCATAAATAAATTATGGATGTCCTTTAAACGGCAAGCAACGTCATTAAGCCTGTATTCGCTCTCTCCACTCTTGTAATATTTACGAGTAATTGTTACTGTATTAAACTCTGTAGGGAGTAAATTTTTTGTATTCTCAAATGTTAAACTAACCTCTGCAAGACCGCTTGCGCTCCTAGTTTTGCTACCATTAAATACTAAACTTTCTAAGTTTTCACTTCTAAGATTACTAATCTTATGCTCACCAATTACCCAGCGAATACTATCTATAATATTACTCTTTCCACAACCATTTGGCCCTATCACTCCAGTGATTCCTTCATCAAAATTGAGGACTGTCTTATCCGCAAAACTTTTGAATCCTTTAATTTCTAAACTTTTTAAACGCACTTTTGTTTCTTTTTAGCTGATAATTTTACTTATTCATTCACCGCTTTCACAAAGATTGGCGGGAGGACAAATATATATTATTAGCTAGCCAATCGAGATAAGGATATTCGGTAGTTGTTGGTTAGTTATGCACATAGAAATCAGAGATTTGTGGATATTCAAGGCCATTAAACGCAGATGTTATAATATAGTCTAAGATTGTGTTAAACGGTAGTTTATACATAGAAAATCATTATAATTTTACAATTCAAATTAATAACCTAAAAATGAAAAGAATACTTATTGCAGCATTATCTCTTATAGCGATTAATGCCAATGCACAGAAAATAGTGACACAGGCTATAATTACTACTAAAACGACTATGATTGTGGATGAAACTCAGGAAGATATTTCAGATGTAGGAGGTGGTGGAAGAGGTGGCGGCGGAATGAGGTTTGGAGGAATGGATGGCGAAAATAAAATAGTTACTTATTTTAAGGATAGTATGTCTAAAACTGTTATGAATACTGAGATGATGAATAGCAGTATGATTACCAATAATAATACC
>JBBRHK010000261.1:0-4607 GCA_038222815.1 Chitinophagales bacterium | reverse complement strand
AGTCTTACGCTAGCGCTTCTCGAACAATTTGGCTATGATGTAAAGAATGAAAACTTTGAGCGCTTTATCATTACGCCTACTCCGAGAACTACCCAAGAGATTACAACAATTGTAGAAGGCGATTGGAGTGGAGCAGCATTTCTACTAGTCGCCGGAGCCATATCTGGTAAGGTTACTATTCAAGGACTTTCATTGGAAAGTGAGCAAGCGGATAAGAAAATAATGGAGGCGCTTTATGACTCGAAGGCTTTGGTCACTGTTGATGAGAATGTTATTAGTATTGAACCATCGGATTTACAGGCTTTTAGTTTTGATGCAACAGATTGTCCAGATTTATTTCCGCCGCTGGTTGCGCTTGCTGCTTGCTGTAAAGGAAACACAGCTATTAAAGGAGTGAGTAGATTAAAACATAAGGAGAGTGATAGAGCAGCTGCATTAACGAAGGAGTTTGGTATCTTAGGCGTGAAAATTAGTATCAATGACGATTTGATGACTATAGAAGGAGCTGACGAAATAAATGGAGGTAAAGTAAGTTCACACCACGATCATAGGATTGCAATGGCTACTGCTTTAATGAGTGCTAGAGCTAGTGGAGAAATAGAAATATCGGATGCAATGGCAGTAAATAAATCTTACCCTCATTTTTACGAAGACTTGAAAAAATTAGGAGCAATAATAAAAACTCAGACTAGTGAATAATTTTGGAACAATATATAAAGTACAAATATTTGGCGAATCGCACGGACCTGCGGTTGGTGTTTTAATAGATGGCTGTCCTTCTGGGATTGTAATGAATGAGTCTGTTTTTTTGGAAGACTTAGAAAGAAGAAAAGGTGGTTCGCAAAAAGGAACTACACCCAGAAAGGAAGATGACTTACCAATTTTCATCTCTGGTGTATTTAATGGATTTACGACTGGTGCGCCGCTATGCATTCAATTCACAAATTCTAATACAAGGAGTGGAGATTACGAAAAACAAAGAGATGTTTTTCGGCCAGGTCATGCAGATTTCACAGCACATAAGAAATTTTCTGGCTTTGAAGATTTTAGAGGAGGCGGGCATTTTAGTGGGAGACTCACAGTAGCTTTAGTAGCTGCTGGTGTAGTAGCAAAGCAGATAATAAAACATCAATGTCCACAAGTTAGCATAACTGCTACTATTACAGAAATCGCTGGTGTCGCAAATGTAGAGGAAGGGTTACAAAAAGCTATAGATGCGAAAGATAGTGTAGGTGGCATTGTAGAATGTGTAGCTAAGAATCTACCGATAGGGCTAGGTGAGCCGTTTTTTAATTCTGTGGAGTTCTTGATAAGTTATGCAGCCTTCAGTATTCCAGCAATTAAAGGAATAGAATTTGGATCAGGTTTCGCTGCTACAAAAATGTATGGAGTAGATCATAATGATGTACAAGAAAATGCAGAAGGTAAAACCGGCACTAACAATGCAGGTGGTATCGTAGGCGGTATCAGCAATGGCAATAATTTAGTGTTTAGAGTAGCTGTAAAACCTACGAGTAGCACTCCTAAGGAGCAGCAGACTTATAACAACGCTACTGACTCGGTAGAGAGCTTTGCAGTGCGTGGTCGACACGATTTATGTATTGCTTTACGAGTACCGCCTGTGCTTGAAGCGGTTACAGCCATTGTTTTAGCTGATTTAATGATGCTAGAAAAGGGCATAAGGGGTTAAATATTTTCTCCTAATTTTATATTTGATAATTACTTGGTAGGTAAAATACTAGTATCGTATTTTAATTAGCCAGGTGAATCTATTCACCTATGTAATGTATTTCTATGTAATACCAAATGTAAGCTCTATGTAGTCCAATAAATTCTATGGTATTCGCCGCGGCGAACCGATATAATTTATTCTCTGTACAATGCAGCGATAGCG
Source organism: Chitinophagales bacterium (assembly GCA_038222815.1). Taxonomy (GTDB): domain Bacteria; phylum Bacteroidota; class Bacteroidia; order Chitinophagales; family Chitinophagaceae; genus Ferruginibacter. Next base: position 2,713 of record JBBRHK010000261.1, on the reverse strand, counting down.
GTCCGCCGCGGCGGAGGACGGTAGACTAAATATAATCGGTATGAAATGCTTTTCTAACCCGTTTATGGTAGATTCTATTTCAAAAACATTTTTTAATATTGACAAGTTATAATTCTTCCCTTTTTACTTATCCTTGATTTGTACGAGGTAAGACGAAAAGCTGATAAAAAAAATATGTATGGAATATAAAGTCATAATTTATGATGATGATGAAATGCTACGTCAAAGCATATCATATCTACTGAGTCTTGAACCTAATTTCTTAGTGCTTTCTGCTAAAAGCAATCCTCTTTCAGTATTGGAAGATATTGAGGATTACGCACCCGATGTAATATTAATGGATATTGAAATGCCAGCGATGACTGGGGTAGAGGCTGTCATTAAAATTCGCTCAAAGCATCCTAACGTTCCAGTGCTTATGTTGACTAGTTTTGAGGATAACGATCATATTTATGAAGCGCTCTGTGCTGGTGCTAGTGGGTATTTACTTAAAACGACCAATCCGGAAACCCTAGCAGGTAGTATTATAGATGTGGTAAATGGGGGTGCGCCAATGACCAGTAGTATTGCTAGAAAAGTACTTGGCATTTTTGCCCATAAGCCAGTCCCTGTAGATAATGGTAAAGAAAAACTTACTAAAAGAGAAATTGAAATACTTGGTTTTTTAGTCAAAGGAAATAGCTATAAAATGATAGCATCAGATATGTTTATCTCTGTAGAAACAGTAAGAAGCCATATCAAAAATATTTATAAAAAACTTCAGGTAAATAATGCCTCTGGGGCTGTAGCGATGGCTATTACAGATAAATTGGTATAAACTACAAAGGTATCTTGCAAAGTACTGTAGTGCCTTTACCTTCAGTAGAGTTTATGGTGATTGTTCCATCCATTAGTAAAGCTCTTTTTTCCATATTTTTTAATCCATTACCATATTTTTTATCGGGACCAAAACCTTTTCCTGAGTCGGCAATCTGAATAGTAAGATAGTTATCTTGTTCTTTTATTTTGATGTATACTTCGTTGGCTTCGGCATATTTCAAAACATTATTGAGTGATTCCTTTATGATAAGAAGGATATTTCTACGTTGTAAAACGGAGAGTTTTATTCTATTGATTCTTTCATCAAGTACTATTTTAAAATTAATCTTTGCAGGCTCTAAGCTGTAAGCTAATATTTCTTGTACTTTAATGCTTAAGTCTTCTACGCTATCAAGATCGGTGCGCAGGCCCCATACAATCTCCGATAAGCTATGTTGCATTTTGAGCGCTTGCTGTCCTATAAGTCCAAGCAGATTTTTACTCTCATCTATATTAACCTCAAGTTGCTTTTTACTTATAACGCTCATAATTTGAATACTACTAAGAACGCTACCCACCTCGTCATGTAGATCGGAACTTACTCTTTGTTGCTCTTGCTCAATAGCTTTTCTTTTTTCAATTTCAGCCACTAGCAATGCTTTTTCCTGAGTCTGTAGTTTGTATTGTAAACCGTAGTTGAAATAACCAATCTCTATGAGGATACCAATCATTATAATGATATCATTATAAAAATAATTTAGGTTAGAAATGGTGAGCGTTAAGTTTATTAAAAAACTAACTAAGAGAAATATTGTACCCTTAAGAATAAAAGTATAGTTATTCGGTTTTGTAACGAGCAACCAATATCCTAAATAAATATAAAGTGCAAAGCTTAGCGTAAAGGCTAAGACATTAAGCCAAGTTGCCCATAAAGGGTTGTAAATACTATACAACGTTAAGCCCACCCCTAAAATAACATTATATACAATTTGCTGATAAATGTGTTTTCTAAATTTTGCATACTTCTTATTGATATGTAAGTACTCTATTAAGAAAATCAGATAGATAATTTGTATGAAGAAGTTAATTGGCACACCAAAAATCTGCCTCACCAGCAGATAATTATAAGTTTCTCCATCTTTATACAACCAAAAATAAAAATTTACAACAAAGTTTATGATAAGCACAAAGATGTAAAGACTGTAAAGTAGGTACTCTCTTCTTTTATTTAACGAAAACTGAATAGCGCTAAGGCCACATTGATAAATCAATATTCCTATAAATGCAATGGTAAATAAATTAGAAAAAGTTATTTGCATTTTTTCAGTTTAATATAGGAAACACTTGTTTTACTTTGAAGATGATACATTTTACAACCCTATTCTATGTAAAAATCACCCATTTGTGTCATTGGATTGACGAAAATATTATTTAAACTTTACAAATCGAAGAAAGATAGGTAGGCTAATTAAGAAATAAAGGAATATTCAATCATCGCAATCGAGTTGGTCCTTACAAATTCTTACAATAGTTAACTATTAATATTGGCGTTTTTAGTATAAAAAATACTCGGTTTAATTCATTCAATTAAAAACAACGGTAAGATGATAAAGACAAATCTAAGTATCAAGCATTGTACAATCTTAGTAGTAATTCTCCAATTATTTTTATTTCAATTGTTGGTTGCGCAGGTTCCTAGTAAGATAAATCCTAAGGAAGTGCCTGTATTAAATCCGAAAAGTAAACCTGTAAGTAATCAGCCTACTATTTCTATGACAACTATGGCTCCACCAGCAGTAGGCGTTGTTGCAATTGCAGGTTTTAATTTTGAGCAAGGAAAAATATCTTTGAACGGATGGACTAGAGAGGGGCTTGCCTTTGTAAATCAACCCACCTATGGTAATAATGTTCTTGT
>JBBRHK010000260.1:0-4609 GCA_038222815.1 Chitinophagales bacterium | reverse complement strand
GCTTCTAGCACACAGATGGTCACATTAATAGGCTATAAACGTGGAGGAGTAGCGTTAGCTACTGTCACCTTACTTATTTGGATGTTGCCTGCCTGTATTATTATGGGTGCATTTTCTTTCTTGGTTTCCTTTCTAAAGACTGATGGTAATGCCTTAAGTATTTTCAAATTTATAGAGCCGATGGTTCTTGGATTTTTACTATTTGCAGCGATACGGTATTTGAAGATTTCTATCAAATCAACGATTACTATATTCATTCTTATAGCATCTACCTTACTGAGTTATATTTTTTTTAAGACGCCTTGGGTTTTTCCTGCGTTAATTGTCGTTGGCGGAATTGTTACCAATTTTAGTACTAAGCGTATTCCAGAAACAGAGAGGTCTAATCTTAAGAGAGTGAAGTGGCGGAACATTTGGACTTTTGTTATTGTTTTCGTTCTTGCTGGGGTGTTGAGTGAAACGGCAAGAAAACAAGATTGGGAGAGTAGAAAAGCTTTTAACTTATTTGAGAACTTTTATCGTTTCGGAAGTATAGTTTTTGGTGGTGGTGATGTATTGTTACCGCTAATGGTTGATCAGTATGTAGAGCGGCCATCTAAGCCTCGTCAGATGGAGATGAATGCTAATGCCATACAGGTAGATAGAAGTGAGATGCTGACTGGTTTTGGTGTGGTGCGTGCTATTCCTGGCCCTGTCTTTTCTGTAGGAAGTTATGTGGGTGGATTAGCGCTGCACAAGGAAGGAAATGGTATGCAATTATTGGGTTGTATTATTGGCACTATTGCTTTGTTTTTACCGAGTGCTTTATTAGTTCTGTTCTTCTTTCCCGTTTGGCAATACTTAAAAAAATATGTGGTAGTTTATCGAGCTTTAGAAGGAATTAATGCCGTTGTGGTTGGTTTGATGTGGGCTGCTTTTTTCTATTTGTTCCAATCAATATTTAGTGGTGATTTGGGATACATTTCTTACATAAGTATGGGAGTTATAGCGGCTACTTCCTTAATACTTTGGTACACAAAAATCCCTGCGCCGTTTATTGTGATTGGATGTTTGTTGCTAGGGTACTGTGTATAGAATTGATCCACCGCCGCGGACTATTTCTTATAATAATTATTCTCCAAAATATATTCCTCCACCTTCTTAGGCAAAAGATAGGTTATAGACTTCCCATCCGATATGAGTTTCCTTATGTAAGTGCTAGAAATATCTAAGAATGGTGCTTGTACAACTTTTATATTTTTTGGAAGTTTTTCTCCAATCTCATAACCCGGTCTTGGGTAGATGTAGATATTGTAATTACTAACTAGTTGCTCATAGTTTTTCCATTTTTTAATATTAAGAAAACTATCGCTTCCTATAATTACAGAGAAATTATGTTGTGGATATTTTTGAGAAAGATAGGTAAGTGTGTCGATAGTGTAGGAAGGACGAGGGAGATTAAATTCTACACTATTGGCTTTTATTTTTACTTGGTCTTCAAGGGCAAGTTGTAATAAGTGAAGACGGTGGTTTTCGTTCAATAAACTTCTTGTCTCTTTTAAAGGATTTTGAGGAGAAACAATCATCCATAGTTCTTTACAATCTGTATCATTAAGAATATGTTGAGCTATAATTAAATGTCCGTGGTGTATAGGATTGAAAGAACCGAAGTATAAACCTATATTCATATATAAAAGTATTATTATATAATTACTAAGTCTTCTACTAGTATATGTTCTGCTTCATCTAATCTTAAGCTTAACTTATATCCTGAAACTATAATTGAAATTGGATCTTTGAATGGAGCTATTTTTTCTACATATACTTCTTCTCCTGGTACGCAGCCCATTTCCATTAGTTTAAGAAATATTTCATCATTAAGAAATGACTTGATAATAACCTTATGTCCTATTTTTACTTCTGATAATTTTTTATACATTTTATCTATTTCGTCCTGCTGTAAAATTAACCCATACAGGCTGCACCACAAACAATATTAACACAATGGCTATTCATTTTCAATCAGATATTAAAGGTTTTAAGTTAGCCGATAAGTCACCGCTTAAGAGCTTTATAAAGACAATATTTGTTTCAGAGGGATATATGGCAGGTGAGATAAATTTCCGTTTTTGTGATGATGCAGAAATCCTGGAATCTAATAACACTTTTTTACAGCACGATTATTATACAGATGTAATAACTTTTCCGCTAGGGGAGGTAGATGGTAAACTCGATGCTGATATTTTAATTAGTATAGAAACTGTTTTAACGAATTCAAAAAAGCAAGGCACTGAGTATAATACAGAGCTTCATCGGGTTATATTTCATTCCATTTTACATTTATGTGGTTTTGGAGATAAGTCGGCGAAGGAGGTGAAGGTTATGAGGCAGAAGGAGGAGCAGTATTTGGAGCAGTATTTTGGGTAGATGTTCCACGTGGAACAGGATAATAGCTCTTTTACTCAGATTTGGGTATCTAGTAATGTTCACAATATTTATTGTTATGGAACTCTGCTGGACTAGCATCTTATCTATCCAAGTACTATAAATCCTAAAAATGAGAATTTTTATTTTAATTACATTGTTCCAATCCCTAGCTTTTGTGAGTGAAGCACAAGTACTTCGTGAGGGTACAAAGCACGCTCAGTTACTTTGTAGGGACGATCAAGATTATATAGGTCAGCCACTATCTGAAGTATTAGAGATGATTAGTCCTTTCATAAAGGCAGTATTTGTAGAAGGTGGATAGTTTGAAGTAGCACCGAGAATTACGTTTTTCTTTATGCCTTTTGACGAATATCTTAAATGCTCCGCTTGTGGGAAAAGTGCATTTAGGGTTACAATATATTTGAGGGATACTTTTAAATGGACAATGGAGGAAAGAACCAAAGCGTATTTTTGGCAATGGACGGCCGATGATACCAATAAGCTAGGAGGTAATATTGTAACCTATATAAGGTTTTCTGGGAATTCAGATTTATGTGGTTCAGCAAATGTATCGCCGTAGTGATAGAGAGGTTACTAAGCATTATTTTGTCTAGTTGTTTGGGGCTAGTTTCCTTTTAATCTTGTTAGTTGACTAAGTGTACAGTGTTCCACGTGGAACAAAGTTCACTAGATTATTTTTTTGATTTCAGCTCTAGCTAAACTAAAAGTGCCAGACAAATTGCTTTAATACTAGTAATTTAAAATAGAAATTCTATTTAGTCTAGTGTACACTAAGGGATAATGCCGTTATAATTTATTCATTCGCCCCGGCGAACAATGCAGCGATAGCGATCCGCCGCAGCGCAGGACTGTAGATATAGGCGGTATAATAATATACGAAATATTTAAGAAGACACCAAATCAATGAATTACCAGCATTTATGTTTCACGTGGAACAATCCACCTCCACCCCTAATAAATATGTAATTTTGCACAATGTTTAATGAATACGATGTAATAGTAGTAGGGGCTGGGCACGCAGGTTGCGAAGCAGCAGCAGCAGCGGCCAATATGGGCAGCAAGGTTCTATTGGTCACAATGAATATGCAGACAATTGCCCAAATGAGTTGTAACCCGGCGATGGGCGGCATTGCAAAAGGGCAAATTGTGAGAGAAGTAGATGCACTTGGTGGGTATAGCGGTATAGTGACGGATAAGTCAATGATACAATTTAGGATGCTGAATAGGAGTAAAGGTCCTGCAATGTGGAGTCCGAGGGCACAATCTGATAGAGAACTCTTTGCTAATACCTGGAGAGAAATGCTAGAACAGACGCCCAACGTTGATTTTTACCAAGATATGGTTGGTGAATTAATCATAGAGAATGGAGAGGCGAAAGGAGTGATAACAGGAATGGGGAATGAAATTAGAGCAAAGGCGGTTGTTTTGACCAATGGAACGTTCCTTAATGGAGTGATACATATTGGAGAAAAGAATTTTGGTGGAGGTAGAGCAGCAGAAAGAGCGGCAGTAGGTATTACAGAGCAATTGGTCGGATTAGGTTTTGAATCTGCAAGGCTCAAAACTGGTACGCCACCAAGGATAGACGGCAGAAGCTTGGATTACTCCAAAATGGAAATACAAGAAGGCGATGAGGAAATGGTTGGTTTTAGTTATTTACCAGTTGATAAGATAACGGCTAAGCAACAAAAAAGCTGTTGGATTACCTATACCAATGCCGAAGTACACGAATTGTTGAAAGAAGGATTTGAGCAAAGTCCAATGTACCAAGGAAGAATTCAAGGATCTGGACCAAGGTATTGTCCAAGTATAGAAGACAAAATAAGCCGATTTGCTGATAGAGAAAGGCACCAACTTTTTGTAGAGCCAGAAGGATTTAATACGGTAGAGATTTATGTCAATGGATTTTCTACTTCTTTATCACAAGAAACGCAAATTCAAGCTTTGCGTAAGGTGCCAGGCTTTGAGAACTGTAAAATGTTCCGCCCTGGATATGCGATAGAGTACGATTTCTTTCCACCCACGCAGCTTACGGCAACGCTTGAAACCAAGAAAATACAAAACTTATTCTTTGCAGGGCAAATAAATGGTACAACCGGCTACGAAGAAGCGGCTTGCCAAGGCTTAATGGCAGGTATAAATGCCCATAATAAAGTAACTGGTAATGAACCATTTATCCTAA
>JBBRHK010000259.1:0-4626 GCA_038222815.1 Chitinophagales bacterium | reverse complement strand
AACTTGTGGTGGTTAAAGTAAAAAAGCATACCTAGTGTTAAAGAAAGATTAGTTCAAAAAAAATATTACTTGCAAATAGGAGATTTTGCTTAAAAATTTACTGAAGACTCTATAGAAGGATAAATAGATTTTCACCAATGGCTCGGCAGTGGCTGTGGAATTTTCTTTTTTGCATCCCACAGATTATACTCCTATGCGTACTATATAACTAGATTCTATAGCAAAATATAATCTTAGAAGAACAATATAAAGGAGCTGCGCTGAAGAAGTTTGAAGAAAGTTAGATATCAAATATTGTTCATTTCAGATTCTTCCTATTCAACAAATCATATAGGGGCCTAATTTATTCTTAACTTTAAGAAATATAGATAGTCCCCTACATATGAATTACTCAATTTCTATTCATTTCCTTTCTACATTTTAATATTGTAGAAATTATTTCGTCAAATGTTATAACTAAATTGATTCAATCTTAAATTTTTACAACAACCTTACACATGATAATCTTCAAAATCATTCTATTCTCTCTAGCCTTTATTTTTAGCATCTATTCCTTTATTAAAAAAAGGAATTTAGTCCAGCCAATATATATGAAATTCTATTTGATAGCAATACCTCCACTTTTCGCTTATCTGATATTTAGAAATGTAAATCTGCTTCAACAATAAAAAGACCCCTCATTAAAAAATGAAGGGTCTTGGTTTGGTCATAGTCTTAGCTTATAGCTAATTATTCTATTCTGCCAGATTGCTTGTCTTTCTTTCTTCCTAGTACATATCCGCCGCCGGCTCCTATTACTGCACCAATGACAGCACCTTTTGCGTTTCTACCTATTACCGCTCCTGCTACAGCACCACCTACAGCGCCTATTATTGCTCCTTTTCCAGCGTCACTAATTCCTTTCTTCTTGTTTACCACTGGCTCTGGTACTGTAGCTGCAACATCTGGTGTTGCCGGCGCAGAAGTACCTATATCTGGAGTGCTAACACCTACTGGCTGCTCTTGCACTGGGGTAGGCTTTGGCGTCGCTGCTTTCACTCTTGGAGTAGGAGCAGGCTTTACATACATGTCTACATACACTACAGTCGGGCGTGGTGCGGCTATTGCTACAGGAGCATCTGCCGCCACATCTGTATTGATACTGTTCGCTGTTAGATTTGCTGTATCTGTTAAAACTATTTGACGAGTTAATTCCTGTGCATTGTCTTTTTTATCACTGCAAGCTGCAAGAGATAATGCAATACATATTGGGAGTATAAACTTTTTCATAATTGTATTTTTAAGTGTTTAGTAATTTCTTTTCTTCCTATATAAGATAGAAAGCACTGTCCGATGTTTAATGCAAAATGTGATAACTGTGTTAAAGCAGCCGCTGAACTGTAACATTATTTAAAAGATATCCTTCCCTAATTCCCTTTAATTTTCCTTAATTTGTACAGATATGAATGACGGGAATATAGATGTTGTTGCAGATTTATTAAAGGCTGTGCTGAGTGCTAAGCCAGATGACGCCTTTTGCGCTAGCTTACTAGAGCAATATAAACTGAGAGGTGGATTAAGTAAAAAACAACTGGAAGGCTTACTGGGTAAGGCTACAAAATTTACCGATGTAGCTCCAGGAAAACTTGCCACCCTTGAGGCCATCATAAAAAAGAAAAAAATTATTGACAGAAGTATTAGTTCTACTCTAAAGCAAGAGGTGACGATAGATGAAACTCCCTTGATAAGAATGAATGAAATTCTTGCAAAAAATGCTAATCACATCCGTATAGTTTTTTTAAAATCGAAATGGGAGAAAGAAGGTCAACTTAGCAAAGCTGAAATTGACGATGTAAATAGACTACATAAAATTTTATGTAAATAAATGAACGATATTTCTAAAAAGATAATTCAAAACTTTCCCATTGCATTCCATTCATCGTATATACAGCCTTTACCCGAAGGTCATCGTTTTCCTATGGAAAAATATGATCTTATTCCAGGTCAGCTTTTACACGAAGGAACTGCTACACAAGATGATTTCTTTGCGCCTGAGGAATGCATTGATGATATTGTATGTCTTACCCACACAAGAGACTATGTAAATGCTTTACACAATTTGTCTCTTACGGCTAGAGAGCAACGGGTCATTGGTTTCCCTCAAGATGCGGCGCTTATGCAAAGAGAATTTAGGATAGCACAAGGCACTATTGATTGTATTCTTAAAGCCGAAAATACTGGAGTAGCTATGAATATTGCTGGGGGTACACACCACGCTTTTGCAGGCCACGGCGAAGGCTTTTGTATGCTCAATGATCAAGCCATTGCCGCAAATTATTTACTACATCACGAAAATGCCAATCAAATTCTTATCATTGATTTAGATGTACATCAAGGTAATGGTACAGCAAAGATTTTTGAAAACAATAATGCTGTTTATACTTTTAGTATGCACGGCGCAGGCAATTACCCTTTTAGAAAAGAAAAGAGTGATAGAGATATTGGACTGCCTGTGGGTATTACAGATAATGACTATTTAGCCTTGCTAGAGAAAAACTTGACGGAAATATTTAACGAAGTAAAACCTAGCCATTGCTTTTACCTATCTGGCGTAGATGTTTTAAGCACTGACAGATTTGGAAAACTTGGACTTAGCATAGATGGTTGCAAGCAAAGGGATATAATGGTATTAAAAACACTAAACGAAAAAAATATTCCCTGTGCTGTAAGTATGGGCGGAGGTTATAGCCCAGATGTAAGAACGATTGTAGAAGCGCATTGTAATACATTTAGGGCAGCAAAGGATATTTATAAATTGTAAGAGTTATTCACTTTCCTCTTCCGATAGATTTTCTAATTGCTCCATAGTAATCGCTATTTCTTCAGATTCCTTTACAACAATAGGGTGAGCGGCTGTATCAATATGCTCCGTTTCTATTTCAATAATTTTAGTCCCTATAGCGTAAGAATTAGGCACTATTGCGTCTCCGTAATGTAATGCGTAAAACTTTGTAAACTCTGCACCAAAATATAATATAAGCGCTGAATAATATACCCAAGTGAGCAGCACGACTACACTACTCGCAGCACCAAAAGCACTTCCTACATTGGTTTTACTGATGTAATAAGAAATTACTAATTTACCCAGCATAAATAAAACTGCAGTCGCCATTGCTCCTGCTCTCACGTGCCTCCATTTCACATTTGCATCTGGCAATACCTTATAAATAATTCCGAAGATGAAAGCTATAGTTACAAAGTTGATTAATAAATTAACGATGTAAAACACTATCACAGTTACCTCTGGGAAGATGGTCATCAAGTAGTTACTAAATCCATCAATAAGGGTAGATAAGCCTAGCGATACGATGAGCAAAAATCCTAAACTGATAACAATGGAGAATGAAAGTATCCTATCCTTTAGTAATTTAAACCAGCCAGCCTTTGGTCTTGCCTTCAATTTCCAAATAGAATTAATAGATGTTTGAATTTCTGAGAACAACGCTGTAGAACCTATTAGTAATACTGCCAAGCCTATAATAAAAGAAACGGTACCTTTTCCCTCTAAAGATGCATTCTTTACTACTTCTTGAATTTGTGCTGCTGCTTCATTTCCTACAAAACCCGCAAACTGTAAATATAATTGTCCCTCTATAGCATCCTTACCGAAAAAAATACTTGACAGGGAAATTATAACCATTATCAAAGGTCCAAGGGAAAATATAATCGTATAGGCCAAGGAGCCAGCAAGCTTGGTCACCTTATCATCTAGAAATGAATCGCCAGCTTTCTTGAATACTGTAAAAATAATTTTTACCTTTTCCTTACCTGAGGCAAAACTCCACATCATTTTTCTTTCCAAAATTTTAAATTTATAATAGGTATTATTCTCTGCACATACTCACTAAATATAGCACTTCTTCTCTCAAAGAAAAACCCTCCAATAAAAGTAAAGGAGGGTTTTAAAAAACTTTTAGAATTTTAGGCTAAATACCTTCTTATTTCCCAAGCCATTGATTCGTGCTCTTGCATTAATCCTGTAATGAAGTCTGCAGTCCCTTTGTCCTTACAATCATCTTCGCAAACGTCAATTTTCTTACGCATCGTTTTTGCAATTGTTTCGTGATCTTTCAATAACTCCTCTAGCATTCCATTAGTATCAGGATTTTTACCCGCAGCTTCTTTAATCTGAGAGTTTTTTGCAAACTCACCAGTAGTTCCTATTGCGGGTGCGCCAAATTTGCTGATACGTTCTGCTATCTCATCAATTGCTTCTTCTAATCTTTTGTACTGCGATTCAAACAATTTGTGATGCTCCATAAAACTTGGTCCACTCACATTCCAATGAAACTTTCTTGTCTTGATATAAAGCACCATACCATCTGCAAGTAATGCAGTAAGTATATCTGTAACTTTTTTTAAGTTGGCAACTGATAAGCCAATATCTGGTTTTCTCATTTTTATAATTTTTTAGTTCATTATAATAATAGAAAAAATTGCGCCAATTTTTTATTTGTCAGAATAGATGTGCCGTTCAGCTTCCCATCTATCTTTTGACAGTAAAGTATTACCGCTTTCTATCGCTCCATCTTCTATTGCAGTGCCCATACTATCGTTCCATCTGTTCAAGTAACCAAATAAAGCCAC
>JBBRHK010000258.1:0-4671 GCA_038222815.1 Chitinophagales bacterium | reverse complement strand
ATTTTCGCAGCCTCCAATGGAAAGTAAGGGTTGCGCAAAAACTCCCGAGCCATAAAAATTAAATCCGCCTGTCCTTTGTTCAAAATAGTTTCTGCTTCTTCTGCGGTAGTTATTAGCCCCACTGCTCCGGTTGGAATGGCACATTGCTTTTTTATTTTCTCCGCAAACGCTACCTGGTACAATGGCCCGACAGGAATTTGCTGATCACGGGAATTACCGCCGCTGGAGCAGTCTATTAAATCTACAGAGGCAGCTTTTAGTAAATTGCTGAGTTGTATAGAATCTTCTATCGTCCAGCCACCATCTACCCAATCGGTTGCAGAAATGCGAACAAATAATGGAACATCATTTCCAATTACTTTTCTTGTTGCAGTTACAATGTCCAATAAAATGCGGCACCTGTTTTCAAAACTTCTACCATATTCATCGGTACGATGATTACTGAGGGGCGATAAAAATTCGTTTATTAAATAACCGTGTGCAGCGTGTATTTCTATTACCTTAAAACCTGCTTCGATAGAGCGCTGTGCTGCTTTTTCAAAATTGCTGATCAATTGTTGTATCTCTGCAATAGTCATTTCTTTTGGCAGCGTATCTGTAGTAGCATAAGGAATAGCACTTGGTGCTAGAGTTTGCCAGGCAGTGTCATCGGCCAATATTTGTCCTCCTTTCCACGGTGAGTGGTGGCTTGCTTTTCTTCCTGCGTGGGCAAGCTGTATTCCTGCTACACTTCCTTGCGCTTCTATAAAAGTTGTAATTCGTTTTAGATATTCAATATGCTCCTCTTTCCAAATTCCAAGATCGTCAGGAGTTATTCTACCTTCCGGTGAAACCGCTGCCGCTTCTGTAAAAACCAATCCTGCTCCGCCCACCGCTCTCGTTCCTAGATGAACGAGGTGCCAATCGTTGGCAAAACCATCTACAGAAGAATATTGGCACATCGGCGAAACAACGATTCTATTTTTAAAAGTTACATTACCTAAAGTGAAAGAAGAAAAAAGTGCTGACATAAACTGTTTTATTTATTTGGGGTTAATATACAAATAACAAGCCGTTTTGGTATAATGTTTCGGGCAGTGAAGCTAATGTCTATCTCCGAAAAGTTCGTATAAATAACGTCGCTAGAAAAGACATAACAAAATAGAACCTTCGATTTAGCTAAATAAATGCAGATGAGATTATAAAAATCCTCATTAGCTTTTAGTGTACAAGACAAGTCCTTATTAGGGCCAAAAATTCATTCATTACAATGAATAAATCTTTTATTATATTTTTAAAACAAAATATATAACTTTAATCTTCCCTCCATCCATTTGTAATTAATTAATACCTTTAAAATGAAAAGACAATCATTAGTTGTTGTAGTATTCTTCATTGGCACACTACTAGCATATTTGCCATCGTATAGTCAGAGTATTTTTGTAAAAGTGACCGATGAGACAGGAGCTGTTCTTTCGGGCTCTTCATTAGTTGTTGGGTTCGCAGGTCAAACGGAGATACTAAGTTTCGGACAAGGTTCTTCTGCTTGTGGTATTCCAGCAGGGCCAGGCGGCGGTTGTATACCTACTACAGAAAATTTTATTTATAATTTTGTAATAGACCAGACCATCACTGACTATCGTAAGGCACTTTATCTAACTAAAAAATGGAGAAGGGTGGAGATCTCTTTTACGAGACAGGCTGGCAGTACTGGGTCGATCTTTACCTATGAAAAAATCTTACTGGAAGACGTCTATGTAACCGGTCTTACTGAAGCTGCTGCTAACGGTGACATTCCAATTTTTCAAGTAAGCTTTGATCCGTCAAAAATTACATGGACTTTTATACCTCAAACTGGCGGCGGCGGTGCTGGTACTCCTCGTTCTTTTGGCTATAACCGCATAACCAATACTAGTTTTTAAAAAAATAATGCTTTAATGCATACAATGAAAAGAGCTATTTTATTTTATTTGCTTATGCTTGCCTGCTACCAACAATTAGCAGCGCAGTCTTATTTTAAAAATCTAGCTATTGAGGATTATAAAATCAAAACTGCTTTTCATATCAGTGATTTAAAATTGAAGAATCCTGCCACTGAATTCTTAAAAGTAGAGAACGTAGAGCGTTCCTCGACTACGCAATCCTGTTTTAAAGTAGGCGTAACCTGTGCTATATTGCCGGTAAAACTTTTAGCTTTTACAGCTACACGTGCTACAGATGAAGCTGCGTCTATCAAGTGGGAAACGACCGAAGAAAGCAACTTAAAAGGTTATTTTATAGAACGTTCCATAAATCCTTCGACAGGGTTCCTTGACAGAGGTTTCGTAGTTCCAAAAAACAATGGCGCTGCCAAAATAGACTATCAGTTCAGTGACCCAAACGATCTGACAGTGGTTTCCTATTATCGCCTTCGTATGCTTGACCTAGATGGAAGTTTTACCTACTCAGAAATCAAGCCTGTAGAACCTGTAAAAGAAAGCAGCGGACTAGTTCTGTTTCCAAATCCTACTGCGGATATATTGAACCTGCGCCTGAAGGTTATCGAACAACAAAGAGCTACAGTTGTACTTTACGATGCGGCTGGCAGGGAAATTAAAAGTTGGAAAAGAAATTTTGTAAGAGGCACTAATATGTTCTCAGAAAACATCTCTTCGTTGTCTGCAGGTAGCTATTATATTGTCGTAAGAAGTGAAAAGGCTCCAAACATTACTGTTTCATTTTTCAAGAATTAATTAGGCTAAAATAATCTTTAGTAGTGCAGTTCTTTTTAGAGTTGTCTCTGTTTTTTGTTAGCCCCTTTTTATGAATTTTATTTCTATTGATGCTTGCGCTATTTTGCTCTGTGCAAATAGGTAATGGCCGCAGCGGTGTACGTGTATGCCAATCTACAACCTGCACAATCGTATCAATTCCCAAACAGAAATCCCTAAATTTGAAAACGCTTATTTAAAACGGCTCCTCAATGAAAATTTTAATCGCCCTCTTACTACTTGGCTTCACCTCTTGTACTTCTTCTAACAAACTGGCTATACCTAAATGGGCGCCCTACGATGAAACAGAAGCGATTGCAAAAAATGCAAAAAATGCCAACAGCAGGTTACGGTACAAAATGATTCAATCAAAAATATTGGATAAAAATCTACTTTGGAAAAATGTAAGTGATCAAATGAAAGGCTTTACAGAAAAAGATTATGAAGCACTCAAGCCTCTTATTCTAGAGCAGGATATTCCTACTTTACAATCACACATACAATCAGGGAAACTTTCTTACGAGAAACTTACACAATGGTATCTTTTTAGAATTGTAAAATTTGAGAACAATCAAGCAACAGCGCTTAATAATATTATTGCCATCAATCCTAGTGCGGTGACAGAAGCTCGAAAAAAGGACAAGAATAAATCAGCAGCAAATCATCCTGTTTTTGGAATGCCCATCTTGCTTAAAGATAATATCAATATGGATGGGATGCTGACAACGGCTGGCGCTCACGTATTTCTAAATAATAAAACCAAGAATGCATTTATCGTAGATAGACTGTTAGAAAAAGGTGCTATCATTTTAGGAAAGGCTAACCTTAGTGAATGGGCAAATTATCTATGCTTAGATTGTCCTAATGGATACAGTGCAGCTGGTGGGCAAACGTTGAATCCTTATGGCATTAGGGTTTTTGATACAGGTGGTTCTAGCGCTGGTAGTGGCTCAAGTATGGCAGCTAATTATGCAGTGGCAGCGGTAGGTACAGAGACTTCTGGCTCTATACTTTCACCATCTAGCGCTAACTCTATTGTAGGACTAAAACCTACTACTGGTTTGCTGAGTCGTGGCGGCATTGTACCTATCTCTAGTACTTTTGATACGCCGGGTCCTATGACAAGAAATATTACGGACAACGCCATTTTACTTTCTGCTATGACAGGAGAAGATAAACTAGATATAGCCACTAAAGACAATCCCAAAAATAAAAACTATCAAGAAAGTTTTAAAAATGGGAATATCAACGGACTTAGATTTGGCGTGTATAAATCGTACCTCAGAGATTCCTTATACAAACTGAATGTGGATCGGATAGCGGCGCTAGGTGGCATAATGATAGAGATAGACCCAGAGCAAATGAATATGGATGGCTTCGGTACTATTCTAAGTGCAGATATGAAAGTCGATCTACCAGCCTATATAAAAGATTATGGAAGTCCAAGTATCAATTATCACAATGTTGCCGAAATTGTAGAGTTCAATAAAAAAGATTCGCTAATAAGTATACCTTATGGTCAAGGATTATTTGAAAGAATTGTAAATACTAACGTTAGCCCTTCTGAATTATCAGCGATAAAATTAAAAATTAAAAATAACGGCGTAGCATATTTTGAGAAACCTATGAAGGAATATCAATTGGATTTGATTATATCAATAGCCAATAGAAATGCTGGTCAAGCAGCATCTGCTAATTATCCTTGCCTTACGGTGCCAATGGGTTATAGAAATAATGGAGAGCCCATAGGCATCACATTTATCGCTAGACCTTTTGAAGAAGAAAAATTATTGCAGGTAGGTTATGCTTTTGAGCAAGCTACGAAATGGAGAAAATTGCCATTTTAAGCGATTGAGGCAAAAAGTGATTTAAAGCATTTTCTCTTTTAAATAGTTTTATCCTTAATAAATATTTGTACTTTTCCGATATACTTTTAACCAGT
>JBBRHK010000257.1:0-4672 GCA_038222815.1 Chitinophagales bacterium | reverse complement strand
AAACTCATTGATGTGATAAAAACCTTCCGGTACTTGGTAGTCGCCTTCCATTCTTTTAGAACCTGTAGCGCCACTTTGCATACATACCTTATAAGATTTAAATAACTTAAAACTATCTTCTGGAGTTTCTTTTACCCATACTTCCAATGACCTATCGTATTTGAAAGAACGAACATACATTTCTTGAGGAGGCCAAGCTATATCTTTACGCTTAAATTGGGCCTTAACAGAATCCTCTTTTTTTGAAAAAGCATTATCTACCCTTGCATTTACAAATCGGTTAGGAGGTGTATTACCTTGAGCATTACTTAGGTTTGGTAAAAGACTAAGCAGAACAAAAAGAAAACAAATCGATTTTTTCATAAAATTTCAAGTACGAAAATGGTTGGATTAACTTTTAACCATACAAAACTACCTTTATAACTCTAAAACTTATCATAAATTGCCTCTAGCATCCTGTTCCCTCTCCAGCGCCTCGAATAATGCCTTAAAATTCCCTTTGCCAAAACTCTTCGCTCCTTTTCTTTGTATAATCTCAAAGAAAACCGTAGGTCTATCTTGTAAAGGCTTGGAGAATATCTGTAACAAATATCCTTCATCGTCTTTGTCGATAAGAATTCCAAGGTTTTGCAGAGGGGCTAAATCTTCATCAATCTTCCCTACTCTATCTAGCACTGTTTCATAATAGCTATCAGGTATTTTTAAGAATTCTATTCCTCTAGATTGTAAGTCTGTTACTGTCTTTACAATATCAGCTGTAGCAATGGCCACGTGCTGCACACCTTCACCATTGTAGAAATCTAAGTATTCTTCTACCTGACTTCTCTTTTTTCCCTCGGCAGGTTCATTTATTGGAAACTTTACATAGCCATTCCCATTACTCATTACTTTACTCATCAGTGCAGAGTACTCAGTACTTATATCGTTATCATCAAAACTCAATATATTCTTGAAACCCATTACCTCTTCGTAAAACTTCACCCAAGGATTCATTTGATTCCAACCTACATTACCTACACAATGATCTACATACAATAAGCCTGTACTTTCAGGATTATATAGTGATTCCCATTTTCTAAATCCTGGCATAAATATACCATTGTAATCTTTTCTCTCTACAAAAAGATGAACCGTTTCACCGTAAGTATGAATTCCGCTAAGTACAACTGTACCATCTTTATCCTCCAATCTGTTCACTTCTAGATAAGACTTTGCTCCTCGCTTAGTAGTTTGCTCGTAAGCGTCCGTTGCGTCATCTACTTTGAGCGCTAGAACCTTTACACCATCACCGTGCTTAGCTACGTGTGCAGCAATTTCGTGGTCTTCTCTCAAAGCAGTAGTAAGTACAAAAGTCAATTTATTTTGTCTAATTACATAACTCACTCTATCCATCATTCCAGTTTCTGGGCCAGCATAAGCTAGACTTTGAAAACCAAAAGCAGTTTTGTAGAAATGTGCTGCTTGCTTAGCATTCCCTACATAAAATTCTACATAATCTGTTCCGTGCAACGGCAGAAAATCTACACTTTCATTTGAAAGGGGTGCAGTTATTGTTTCAGAAGTAGTCATACCCTATATTTTAATTAGTCGTACGGCGAATTTACATTTTTTTTATTTGTACCTAAAAATGGTTGCGAACATTAACGCTTTACGTAGAGGGGGTACAATTAGTCTATAAACTTTATTCCCCCTAACCTATTTAACTTTTATATTTGCTTTTAAGCAAGATTGTAGTTCAAATATGAAAAAAATAGGAATTTTAGGAGGTGGACAATTAGGAAGAATGTTATTGCAAGCAGCAGCGAACTATCCTGCGGAGACATTCGTATTGGAAAATGATGAGCAATGCCCTTCAGCAACATTGTGTAGCCACTTCGTGAAAGGCGATATCACCAATTATGATGATGTTTTTAATTTTGGCAAAGACTTAGAAGCGGTATGCATTGAAATAGAATCAGTAAATGTAGATGCAATAGAAGCCCTTGAAGAGATCGGTGTTCGCACTTATCCCAATGCCCACGCACTAAGAATTATAAAAGATAAAAGGCTACAAAAACAATTTTATAAAGAGAACGAAATACCTAGTAGTGAATTTGTACTCACAGAAAATGCTAATGACTTACATCAACATCTTGCACTCTTGCCTGCTGCTCATAAGATAGGTATGGGTGGTTATGATGGAAAAGGAGTAGAAATTTTACGCAGCGCAGAAGATTTCGCAAATGGTTTTGATGCTCCTGCGGTTTTAGAGAAACTAGTAGATATTGATAAAGAGATTGCTATTTCAATTGCCATCAATGAAAAGGGCGAGACTGCAATTTATCAGGCTGTGGATATGGTTTTTGATCAAGATTTTAATTTATTAAGTCATCAGCTTTGCCCAGCTATAATCCCTGATAAAATCTTTTGGAAAATAGAAGCCATTGCCTTGAGCGTTGTAAAAAAACTCAAAAGTCCCGGGATATTTGCCATAGAATTTTTTGTAGATAAAAAAGAAAATGTCTGGGTAAATGAGACTGCACCTAGGGTACATAATAGTGGTCACCATAGTATTGAAGCCTGCTACAGCAGTCAGTTTGATATGCTTATAAGGTTGATGATGCAATATCCTTTGGGCAATACAGAAATCATTTTACCTGCTGCTATTGTCAATGTTCTAGGCGCAGAAGGACATACCGGACCTGCAAATTATGAAGGGATAAAAGAGGTATTAGCGATGGATAATGTTTTTGTACATATCTATGGCAAAGCGCTTACTAAACCAGGCAGAAAAATGGGACACATCACTATTTTAAGCCAAGAGCGACAAGAGTTGATTCATAAAATAAACCAGATAAAAACCCTTATCAAAGTAACAACTAACGCATAAATAAAAATTATGGTAGGAATAATAATGGGCAGCGAAAGCGATTTACATATTATGCAACAAGCTGCTGATATGCTCAAGGATTTTGATATTGCTTATCAAATAGATATAGTGAGTGCACACCGCACTCCAGATGTTATGAGAGAATATGCATTGGCTGCTAGAGATAAGGGTTTACAGGTAATTATAGCCGGTGCTGGCGGTGCAGCGCACCTTCCAGGTATGGTTGCTGCTTACACTACTCTTCCTGTAATAGGCGTTCCCATAAAATCTTCCAATTCTATTGACGGTTGGGATTCTATTCTTTCTATATTACAAATGCCCAATGGAGTTCCTGTAGCCACTGTTGCGCTTAATGCTGGGAAAAATGCTGGCATTCTTGCTACGCAAATTGTAGGAAGCAATGATGCTGGAATTGCAGATAAGTTACAGACTTATAAAGAAAAACTCAAGCAGGATGTGGCGGCTATGAATGGGAGATTAGACGATTTGTTAATTTGAAGATGAGTTAATTTGAAGATGAGTTAAAATCACTGTCTTAAGCCAGTTGATACGATTTTTTTGCTGCTATTATAGGAAAATTACCAGTTAAAACAAAAAGAATGGAAACAATTTACAATAACGAAATATTATAAATCCAGTCAATCGATATTAGGGAAGTTAATCTTACCCATACCGTGATTTTTAATTCGTAATTGATCTATAAGCTTCCGAAAGCTCTGCAGCAGTCATCTCGTCATCAAAAAATTTCCGAGCGCCAGTAGCGGTATTTATCATAAGAGTAGCAGGTAATGCACCACTCCACTTCTCATCTATTTTAGGAACAAAATAATCGGCATCGGTTTCATCTAGCCAAAGATTTATTCCTTCCATTTTCAGTTTTTTAATGTATTTATTTACAGTTTTTGGATAAGCCTCTTTTAAATCCAAACTCACAAAAACCATTTCAATATTGGAATGCGCTTTTGCAAATGCAACAAACGAAGGAATTTCTTCTACGCAGGGTTTGCAGAAAGTTGCCCAAAGATTAAGAATAAGAATCTTATCTCCCTTTGTATTCATTATTGTTTCAATTGCATCTATTTTCACTTTTTTTGCTTGAGCATAAGAACCAATAGACACACAAAAAATGAGCGTAAAAATAAAAACGGATTTGACAAAATTTTTCATCTCTCAAAGTTATGCTATGGATAAAGAGGAAATGTATAAAACCCGTTAAAGCTTTTTGCTAATTTGACCAGTAGCAGGCCCTTAATCTTTTAAAAAAGTATTTGAATTTATGACATAACAAAAGGTCATTAACTAATGGTAAGGTTGTAAATCCAAACCCCTAAACTTTCTAAACCTCCTAAACCAACTATTCGCCGCGGCGAACTAAACACCTAACCTTTCTAAACCAACTAAACTAAGTTTATTTTTTGCCATACCCTTTTTTGAGGTTAAATTTGCCACTATTCAATGCATATTGATTCTAAAAAAATAGAATTTAAAGCATTTTAAATCATCAAATAAATAATTACAAATGACATATGATGTTATCGTTTTAGGAAGTGGACCTGGTGGTTACCCTGCTGCTATTCGCAGTACTCAGCTAGGGAAAAAAGTTGCTATTGTAGAGAGGGAAAGCCTAGGTGGTGTTTGTCTGAACTGGGGTTGTATTCCTACTAAAGCATTGCTAAAAAGTGCTCAAGTATATGACTATGCCAAGCACGCAGAGAGTTATGGCCTAAAGGTAGATAATGTAACACACGATTTTACAGCCGTTGTGGGCAGAAGCCGAAGTGTTGCTGATAAAATGAGCAAGGG
>JBBRHK010000256.1:0-4721 GCA_038222815.1 Chitinophagales bacterium | reverse complement strand
GGACAGGATATGCTTTTGAAAGTATTTGCATTAAACACATTGATAAAGTGAAGAAAGCTTTAGGAATAGAAAATGTATATACAGAAACAAGCAATTTTACTCAGCAAAAAAATAATCTTACTGATGGCTTTCAAATTGATTTAATAATAGATAGGAAAGACCAAGTCATCAATTTATGTGAATGTAAATTTTACAACGCACCTTTTGAGCTTACTAAAAAATATGCGGAGCAATTAACTTTAAGAAAATCATTATTTATCAATGCCACTAAAACAAAAAAAACTGTATTTACTACAATGATTACAAATTATCCAATGGTTGACAATGCCTACTCTATAGATAGTGTAGATAATAAACTTACCTCTGATATTTTTATGAAATAAAAAAAGGATAAACAAGTATTACTCATTTATCCTTTCTAGCAGTTGGGTTACTAGGATTCGAACCTAGACAAACAGAATCAAAATCTGTTGTGCTACCTTTACACCATAACCCAAAACAACCTATCTTTTTCAAAACAGGAGTGCAAAAATAATGTTGTAGTCCTTATGTTCCAAATCAATTTTTTAAACCATTGATTCCGATGCATTTTCACGCTCCTTTAATTCTGCAATTTTTGCCAAAGCTCCCGTAACTACATCACACATAATCACATATAATGCACCCGGCTGTTGGTGAGCATAAATGTACTCCAAAGCCTCGTTTTCATTAGCTATCACCATCGTAGGCTTGTCTTTATCTACAGAATTTACACCGTCTTGCAAGAGCTTAATGATCTCCTCTGCGGTACGACCTCTGAGATTTTTATCGCAGCGAATAATAATTTCATCAAAATAGCCCGCTGATAATGCGCCTAGCTCAAAAATATCTTCATCTCTCCTATCACCTGTGCCACTAATAACCCCTATCCTCTTGGGATAATCTAACTTACCTATAAACTCCCCAAGAAGCTTTAAGCCGTGTGGATTATGGGCAAAATCTGCTAAAACCGTAATTTGTTTAAACTTAAAAAAGTTTAAACGCCCCGGAGTAAGGGAGCTAGAAGGCACAAAACTCTGCAGCGCCGTTCTTATATCTTCAATGGTAATATCACGATAGAGGTAAGTGGCCATAACAGCACCCAGACAATTAGCAATATTGTGCGTAGCCTTGCCTTCGTAGGTGATAGGAACATCTTTTACGTGCGCTACCCTAACCTTCCACTTACCTTTTAAGATAGTGATATAACCATTTTCATATACGGCTGAAAGTCCACCTTCCTCTGCGTGCTTCTTAATTCGCTTGTTATTTTCATCCATACTAAAAAGAGCGATATTGCATCTTAGGTCTTTGCCCATAGCATATACCAAGTCATCATCTGCGTTAAGCACCGCATAGCCGTGTGGGAATACAGTTTCTGGAACCACAGCTTTTAGTTTAGCCATTTGTTCCAAGTTATTGATACCGCCGAGTCCCATATGATCTGCAGCCACATTGGTTACAATTGCTACATCACAGTTTCTAAAAGCCAATCCATTTCTTAATATTCCGCCTCTAGCACATTCTAGCACAGCAAAATCAACCGTAGGATCTTTGAGTACAAACTGTGAACTTACAGGACCTGTACAATCTCCTTTCATCATTAATTGATTCTGAATATATACGCCATCACTAGTCGTATAGCCTACCTTCTTACCAGCATTCTTTGCAATATGTGCAGTAATTCTTGTGGTCGTTGTTTTACCATTAGTTCCAGAAATTGCAATGATTGGTATCCTTCCAGTAGTTCCTTTAGGAAAAAGCATATCTACAACGGGCTCTGCTACATTTCTCGCTATACCATTACTAGGCTCTATGTGCATTCTAAAACCTGGAGCAGCATTCACTTCTAATATAGCACCTCCATTCTCCACAACAGGAGTAGAGAGATTCTCCGCCATAATATCTATGCCGCAAATATCAAGGCCTATGATACGAGCTATGCGCTCACACATAATCACATTGGCAGGGTGTACCTCTTCTGTAACATCATCGCTAGTACCACCTGTGCTGAGATTTGCTGTTGTTTTAAGGACAATCATTCTCCCTTTCTCTGGCACATCTGAGAGCGTAATATCTTGCTCGGCAAGCATCTTGTGGGTATACTGATCGATACTTATTTGTGTAAGCACTTTCTCGTGACCATAACCACGCCTAGGGTCGCTATTTACAATTTGTATAAGCTCATTTACATTATGCTCTCCATCACCTATAACGCAGGCAGGCGTTCTCCTCGCAGCTGCCACAAACTTATAGTCTATCACTAAAATTCTAAAGTCAAAGCCTGTAATAAATTTTTCTATAATGACACTTCTGCTATATTTTTTGGCTGACTCAAAAGCAAGAAGTGCTTGCTCTATATTAGTAATATTAGTGGTATTTCCTTTTCCGTGATTACCATCTATTGGCTTAATGACTAAAGGATAGCCATACTTTTCTATCGCATCTTGAAGACCTTCTTCATCATAAATTGTAGTACCACGAGGTACAGGAATCTCAGCAGCACCAAGAAGATTTTTAGTTTCCTCTTTATCACAAGCAATATCTACAGCGATATTCCCTGTAGTACTAGCAATGGTCGCTCTTATTCGTTTTTGATTTACACCATGTCCAAGTTGAACAAGACTGTGCTTATTCAGCCTCATATGAGGAATGCCTCTCTTGGCAGCTTCTTCCACAATGTTTCCTGTACTTGGACCAAGTCTTGTACTTTCTCTTATCTCTCTAAGCTCCATTACATCTGCTGCAAGATCATACTCTACTCCTGCTATCAATGCTTCCGCAATTTTTACAGATGCCTTTGCTGTATACACGCCAGCGTCTTCTTCTAGGTAACTGAAACAAACATAATATTCGCCCTCTTTTCCTGTTCCTCTCGTACGACCAAAGCCGGTTTCCATTCCTGCTAGAGTTTGCAATTCTAAAGCGATATGTTCTATCACATGACCCATCCAAGTGCCTTCTTCAACCCTGCTAAAAAAACCACCTGCCACGCCTTCACTGCACCTATGCTCATACATCGTAGGAAAAAGCTTCTCTAGATTTTCTCTAAAATTTGGAATTAAGTTCGTTGGTTTTTGTTCTAAATCTTCTAAGTCGAGCGTCATTTGTATAAGCTTACCACGCCTTATACTCCAGTAGTTAGGACCTTTCAGTACTTTAATGTCAACAATTTTCATATTAATTTATTTATTGTTTGTTAGGAGTAGTCAGTCACAATAAACTTATTGCTCTAATACCCTACACTGCTTTCAAAAAGGAAAAGTATTTCACTTAATGGCTTCTGTTAACAATTAAGAGAAAAAAGGAAATTAGTTAATCTATAATATGTTTCAAAATAAATTAATTGCGCTCGTGAGAAATTAGCTAGGCAAATTGTAACCAAAAAGTATAAAAACTTATCCTAGTGGGAAAAGCATCCACAGTTATACACACCTACTGAATTAAATTATTGCATTAATTACTAATATAGGCTGCTAATATTCCTACATTTGCCATATACCAAAATTGCTGATAAATGCAAGAACCCAAAGGAGTCCTTTTGGCCGTAGGCGGTGCAGAAGATAAAGGATCTGATTTAGAAACAGGAAGTGTACACAGAAATAATCTAAATTTTTTTGAACTGGGAATTTTAAAAAGGCTTGTAGAAGAAACAGGCAAAGAAAATCCTTACATAGAAGTGATTACAACTGCGAGTATGATTCCTACTGAGGTTGGAGAAAATTATCTTCAAGCATTTGGAAAAATAGGTTGTACGAATGTACAGACAATGCCCATCAGAAATAGATCTGATGCTAAAGAAACTCAATACGTAGAGCGGATCAAAGCTTGTGATGCCGTAATGTTTAGCGGCGGTAATCAGCTTAGACTCACAAGTGTTTTTGGTGGGACAAGTTTCTTAAATATTTTATTAGAGAGATACCAAAAAGAAGAAAAATTTGTATTGGCAGGTACATCTGCAGGTGCGATGGCGATGAGCAATACAATGATATATGAAGGTAATGCCGCAAGAGCTCATCTTAAAGGTGAAGTAAAAATTACCACCGGTCTTGGTTTTATGGATGATGTCATTTTCGATTCTCATTTTGAAAAACGAGGAAGATTTGGAAGGCTAGCGCAAGCCGTAGCGGCTAACCCACAATGTGTAGGCATAGGTCTTGGCGAAGACTCTGGTATGCTCATAAAAAACGGCGCTATTATGGAAGCCGTAGGTAGCGGCCTCGTAATGATCATAGATGGACACGATATAAAGTATAGCAATATTGCCGATATCCCCGATGGCAATCCAATAAGTATCCAAAACTTAAAAGTACATTTCTGCGAAAAAGGGAATGGTTACAATGCCAAGAAGTTACGATTTATAGAGGAGGTGTATGAAGGTGCGCTTACGAAGAAGCAGGTGGAGGTGGAGTAGGTTTTACTGATTAATTTTTTTGATTAATTTGTAATACTACCCCAAGACTAACTAGCCGCTGATTGATACATATTATAAAATTAAATATGTAAATAGTAACTAATGACAATTGAATTCCGATAATGCTAAAGCGTTGATTTGCAAATCCATTTTTTTTGACTAAGTTCCGTATAATAACATAAATACAAGAGTTAGCGGCAACATTAAACCAACATCACATCCGACACAGAATAAAAGATAGATAATAACAAAACGACATTATGA
This sequence comes from Chitinophagales bacterium, assembly GCA_038222815.1. Classification (GTDB taxonomy): domain Bacteria; phylum Bacteroidota; class Bacteroidia; order Chitinophagales; family Chitinophagaceae; genus Ferruginibacter. Next base: position 25 of record JBBRHK010000256.1, on the reverse strand, counting down.
AAGTATTTATAAGTTGGTCAGGACA
>JBBRHK010000255.1:0-4763 GCA_038222815.1 Chitinophagales bacterium | reverse complement strand
GCTGAGTATATATGCATTAGCCTCGCTCGGTACCACCCAAGATTTTGGTTTAGTAAAATAACAATAAACTCCAATATTTATTTCTGCACCATCTCTGCCAGCTGAAGCAGAAACACTGTAGCCAAACCCAGATGCTGTGAGAGCTACAGTTTGTCCTTTTGGCTTTGGAATACCAGTAAAATCTGACCAACTGAGCAGAGCCGAAGGATTATAATAAATAGTTTCATTGGCTTTAAGAATATCAGTAGTTGTCCAAAATACATTAGTAGAAACTTGGGCGGATGTCGCACTAGAAATGATTAATAAAAAGGAAAAGATTATTGCTTTCATATATTACATAAAGAAACGAGAAGAACACTAATCTAAATCATAATGAAAATTCAATTTAAGATTTATTAACAAGTACTAATAGGAGTTATGAGTCTATATTTTCTTTCGGTTTCTTCTTGCCTAATAGTTTTATAAATACCGGTGCAGTTGTTACTAATACAATGCCTAGGACAATAAACTCTAAATGTTCTTTTAAATCAAAATTAAATTGCTTCAAAAATAATTCTTGTAAATAATAGCCAGCAAAAATCATTGTATACACCCAAGCAATACAACCCACAATATTAAAGAATGTAAATTTTTTCTTATCCATCTGTACAATACCTGCAACTATTGGAGCAAAAGTTCTTAGAATAGGTATAAACCTTGCAAAGACAATAGCTCCGCCACCGTGCTTCTCATAAAAGTCTCTAGCTTGTATTAGGTACCGCTTTTTAAAGAGCCAAGTATCTTTTCTATCAAATAAATATGGCCCCGTTTTTCTTCCAAACCAATAGCCAACGAAATTTCCTAAAATACCAGCTGCAGAAATCAACGCTCCAAGTAATAGCAAATTTAAAAATGGACTGCCGGAATCAATTCCCAAACCAGTAGTCACTAGACTAGCACTAAAAATACCTGTAACAAAAAGTAGCGAATCTCCTGGCAAGAAAAAGCCAGCAAGCAAGCCTGTTTCTGCAAACACGACGAAAAGAATAAACCAAAGACCACCATTTTCAATATACCATTGTGGTTGTATAAGATTAGTCCAATGAAATTCTAGGAAGAAGAATAAGTCGAAAAAAAGATGGTCCATTACTATTATTTATATTTCAATTTCTAAGTTCTCGCAAGATAGCAATAAATGTAATTGATATTAATTTGGTTGTTTATTTAAAATTTTATTGCTTACTTTCCATTTTTAATTGTTAAAACCAAAATTAATCTAATGAGTATTTTTGCTAGAAAACCGATGGATGCGTTGATGAACGAAGCATCTGAAACGGGTTCGCATACCCTTAAAAGAACCTTGGGGGCAGGCGGATTAATCGCCCTTGGTATTGGCGCTATTATTGGTGCCGGACTATTTTCCATTACGGGAATGGCTGCTGCAAATCATGCAGGACCAGCTATTACTATTTCTTTTATTGTAGCAGCATTTGGGTGTTTATTTGCAGGCTTATGCTATGCGGAGTTTGCTTCTATGATCCCGGTAGCCGGCAGTGCATACACATACTCTTATGCTACAATGGGAGAATTTATAGCTTGGATTATTGGATGGGATCTTGTGTTAGAATATGCAGTAGGTGCTGCTACGGTAGGCATAAGTTGGAGTCGCTATCTAACCAAGTTTCTTGAAGGGTTTGATGTGTATCTTCCCCACTCCCTCACTGTAGGACCTTGGGATGGCGGAGTTATAAATTTACCAGCGGTTTTTATTATTGTTTTGATGAGCCTATTGCTAATCAAGGGCACTAAAGAAAGTGCTACCGTTAACGCTGTAATTGTAGGTATAAAAGTCATTGTTGTATTAGTATTTATAATCCTTGGTTGGAAGTATATAAATGAGTCCAACTATACTCCATACATTCCTGATAACACTGGTAATTTTGGAAGTTTTGGCTTTAGTGGAATTATAAGAGCAGCCGCAATTGTGTTCTTTGCATACATTGGATTTGATGCAGTGAGTACTGCTGCTCAGGAAACCAAAAATCCTAAACGCAATATGCCAATTGGTATTTTAGGTTCTTTACTTATATGTACCATTCTCTATATTTTATTTGCGCATGTAATGACAGGGGTAACTAACTATTCTACTTTTGCAGGTAAAGACGGTATTGCTCCTGTGGCAGTAGCTATTGACAATATGGGTACTGCAAATGCAGCAGGCGTTATAGTTCCTGATTATCCTTGGCTTAATAGAGCTATTATCGTAGCTATATTATTTGGATATGCGTCTGTAATTCTTGTAATGCTTATGGGACAGTCAAGAGTTTTCTTTAGTATGAGTAAAGATGGATTGATACCTAAAATATTTTCGGTTGTAAATCCTAAATCACAAACTCCATCTAAAAGCAATTTATTGTTTATGGTTTTTGTAAGTTTATTTGCTGCGTTTGTGCCAGCACGTGTGGTAGGAGAAATGACTAGTATAGGCACCTTGTTTGCCTTTATACTTGTGTGCGTAGGTATTTGGGTAATGCGTGTAAAAATGCCAGATCTAAAGCGCTCTTTTAAAACTCCACTTGTACCGCTTGTTCCTATTTTAGGTATCGTTGTATGTTTATTTATGATGGTATTTTTACCGGCTGACACTTGGATACGTTTAATAGTATGGATGCTTATTGGTTATGATATTTACCTTGTATATGGCTCAAAGAATAGCCATTTAGGTAACGGTACAGATTCTAGAAAAGGGATGAAGATTGCTCGTATATCAGGAATCGTTCTCTGTTTACTACTAGTTATTGTAGGATTTCTACATCAATACTCCGTGGGCTTAGATACGGACAGAACTTTGCTTTACATCTCATTAGCTTTTGCAGCAATACATGTAGTTGTATACGGACGTAAATTAGGAAGACCTGAAACTGACTAATTTCTAACTTTCAATAAGAAGGCGCCTCAAAATTTTGAGGCGCCTTTTTTATTAGATGTATTTGCAATACTAAAATCAAACCCAATGTAAGAAGATTTCGGCTACCTTAAAGTCAGATAGTTTCTACGGTCCCTGTTGTTATGGTTACCGCGGTGACGATTAGAATACAAAATGGTGAGGGCTATTCTTTCAATTCAATTAAGAAATTCTTCCATAGTCATTGACCACAATCACTGCATATTTTTTAATTGACTTCTATTTCATCTATAAAAATATGCGTATCTCCACCTGCACCTTCGTGCCAAGCTGGTAGATTACCATATTGCAAGGCTACTATCTTTACATATCTGGCTGTTACGTCTTTCAACGAAAACGTTACATCTTGGAGCGATACTTTTAGTTCTGTAATGCTAATAGCAGATTTTTTCTCTGCCAGCTTCGTAAAATTTATACCATCGATACTTGTATACAATTCAACTAGTTTTGGAAAAACAATCCAAGCTCCAGTTTCCTGTAAGAAAGACGCAGATACTTTATCAATAGCCTGTATTTTTTGTAAATCTATTACTGCATCTAATGGTTGCTTCTGATAGCCTTGCCAGTTTCCTTTACGCCAATTAGTTTCGCCCCTTATACCATCTATCAATCCTTGAGAGCCACCTGCATCATAAATAGGCTCGTAAGTAGAATTTAATTTGATACTCCAATCATTAGGCACTTTTACAAAATTAGCTACTGCTACTTTACTTGCATTACCATTAGCATCGACTTCAACAACTTTTATCGTCGTCGTTTTATCTACAATAATTTGCTCAGTATATTTTTTACTTTGAGTGTTAGGAACAGTTCCATCAACTGTAAAATATAGATTACTGCTACTCGCATTAGCAAATAGTTTCACTAGCGTAGAGCCTCTGAAAGATTTGCTAGCCGCATTAATAATTGGTAGCGGAACAAATCCAGTTTGCAATACAGGAGTGGATTGATTTTCATCGAATATAAAATCGGCGGCATTTACCTTCTCCTTCATTCTGTACAAAACAGTAGCATTTGTATTAAAAATATCGTGAGAAATTTGAAAATTACGAATTGGCTTTATAATGGCGCTACCATCATCTATCGCAATAGCTTCAACATACTTTGCTGCATCAGTTAAATCATTAGCTTCAAAAATTACAGTGTTGTTTCCTGAACGTACTTTGGCTTTCTTAAAAGCAGGCGTTCCCACATCGTATTTATTTGAGCCTGGCGTTACCGGATAAATTCCTAAAGCACTCATCACATACCAAGCACTCATTTGCCCGCAGTCTTCATTTCCTATCAATCCATCAGGAGCATCTTTGTAAAAATTATCCATTATATATTTTACTTTCTCAGCGGTCTTATCTGGTCGTCCTGCATAGTTGTACAAATAAGCAATATGATGGCTAGGCTCGTTGCCGTGTGCATACTGACCTATGAGGCCTGTGATATCACTTTGATCTCTGCCTGTAGTCTGCGCTGGTGCAGTAAACAAAGCATCTAATTGAAGCTCTAGTCTTTTTTTACTTCCTAAGAGTTTTGTGTAACCTGCAATATCTTGTGGCACATAAAAAGAATATTGCCAAGCATTAGCCTCAGTATAATTACTATTTACTTCTCTGGGTTCAAAAGGAGAAAGCCAATTTCCATTTTTTCTCGGACGCATAAAACCGTTCTGATTGTCGAAAACATTTTTATAATTCTGCGCACGATTGATAAACCTATCATATATTTCTTTGTTGTTAAGTTCCTTTGCAAACATTGCAATACACCAATCGTCATAGGCATACTCCAATGTACGACTTACATTTTCGTGTTCGTCATCGGTTTCTAT
>JBBRHK010000254.1:0-4766 GCA_038222815.1 Chitinophagales bacterium | reverse complement strand
CAGACGTAGGCGGCTATGGTATCGTAGCCACTTGGGATAGTTTATTAGAAGGACCACATATAATGTTTAGAGCAGACTTTGACGCCTTACCCATTGCAGAAACCAATGAGTTTGCACATAAGTCTATCATATAAAATGTAAGTCACAAATGTGGACACGATGGACACACTGCGATTCTTTGTGGTGTTGCGCAAATGCTATCAAAAACGCCACTCAGTTCAGGAAAAATTACATTACTATTTCAGCCAGCAGAAGAAACTGGAGCAGGAGCTAGAGCAATGCTAGCAGATAAAAGATTGAAAGATTTTAAATTTGATTATGCTTTTGCGCTACACAACTTGCCTGGCTTTCCGCTACACGAAATAGTAGTAAAAGAAAACAGTTTTACTCCTGCTGTAACAAGTCTAATAATTGAATTGGAAGGTGCTCCCGCTCACGCAGCTGAGCCAGAAAAAGGAACTAATCCATCTCTTGCAATTGCAGCCATTTTGCAAGATGTACTGGCCCTTCAGAACAATGATGTGAGTAGTAATAGTTTATTCGTCATAACCCCAGTGTATATAAATGCTGGAGAAAAGGCTTACGGCATATCTGCTAGTAAAGGAGAGATACATTTTACGATGCGCTGCTGGCAACAAAAAATGTTAGAAGAGTACAAAGCCAAAATAGAAGAAATCGCTTCCGACATTGCAGAAAATGAACAGTTAAAAATTCATTGTAGATATGTAGAATCTTTTGCTGCAAATGAAAATAATTCAGCAGCAGTAAATCTAGTAAGAAAAGCAGCTATTGAAAAGAATTTAAATTTGACTGAGCTAGAATTTGGAATGAAATGGGGCGAGGATTTTGGTTTGTTTACCCAAAAGTATGCAGGTGCAATGTTTGGGATTGGTAGCGGTGTAAATTGTAAAGCATTGCACAATGATAATTATGATTTCCCAGACGAAATTATAGAGTCAGCAATCAAAATCTTTGAGTGCATTGCGGAGGAATTAGGTATCATTAAAAAATATAAATAATTGTTTGAAAGTAGTTACATATCCCTTGATAAAAATGCGCTAAGAGAAAATTTACGATACATTAAATCGTTATTGAATCCTGATGTGAAGTATTGCTCAGTAGTAAAAGGAAACGCTTATGGGCACGGTCTTGTGCCATTTGTGAGTATAGCAATGGATGAAGGTGTAGATTATTTTGCTGTCCATGCTGTGGAAGAAGCAGCGCTAATTTGTAAAGAAATTTTAAAGCCGCCCACTATATTTATTATGGGTTTTGTGGAAGGAAGTTCCTTACAATGGGCTATTGAAAATAATATTGAATTTGCCGTATATGATTTGGAAAGATTATCGCAAGCTCTCGCTGCCTCCAAGCTTTGTGGCAAGCCAGCAAGAGTTCACATAGAGCTAGAAACAGGAATGCAACGTACGGGTTTTTCAAAAACTGACTTACCAATAGTAATTAGGGTATTGAAAGAAAACCAAGATCAGGTTATTTTCCAAGGATTGTTCACTCATTTTGCAGGTGCCGAGTCTATCATAAATCATTTTAGAGTGCAGGCTCAAGAAAAAATTTACTTAGATGAATTAGAGCTCTTTGAGCAGAATGGCTTAGTTCCTATTTACAGGCATATTGCTTGCTCAGCGGCCTTGCTTAATTATAACCATACACAGCAAAATATGGTGCGCATTGGCATTTTACAATATGGCTTTTGGCCAAATGAAGAAACTAAACAACGGGTAAATGCTAGTAGCCATAAAGGAAACAATCTAGTAAGAGTCATCAGTTGGAAGACAGAAATTATGGCAATAAACGTTTTAAAAAAAGGAACATTAATTGGCTACGGTAATTCCTACTGTGCTGAAAATGATATGGTAGTAGCAGTTGTACCTGTGGGTTATGCGCACGGCTATGCAAGAAATCTCAGCAATGTAGGCACTGTACTTATTAATGGTAAAGAAGCGTCAATTATAGGAATCATCAATATGAATAGCCTCACTGTAGATGTTACAAATTGTGGAAATGTGGTAAAGGGAAACGAAGTAGTACTTATAGGAAACCAACAAGACAATGCTATTTCTGTGAGCTCTTTTAGCGAGCAAAGTCAATTATTAAATTATGAGTTACTCACAAGGCTTCCTCTAAATATTCCAAGAAAGATTATTGACTAACGGCAGTTTTAATAAAAATGAATATGGCAGTTCTCAAACTAAATAGAGGAAGACTACAGCACAATTTTAATTTTCTATCTAAGCTCTTTGAAGAAAAAAATATTGAATGGGGCGTAGTGACTAAAATATTATGCGGTACTCAAATCTTCATTGAAGAACTCGTTCGTCTCGGAGTGAAGGAAATGCATGACACAAGAATAAGCAATTTAAAAATCATAAAAAGTGTAGCTCCACACATTCAAACGGTGTATATAAAACCTCCCGCAAGAAGCAATGTAAGAGATGTAATTCAATATGCAGATGTCAGCTTTAACTCAAGCTTTGGCACTATTGAGTTATTGAGTGAAGAAGCCGTAAGACAACAAAAAAAACATAGGGTTATTATTATGATTGAGATGGGTGATCTCAGGGAGGGTGTGCTAGGTAAGGATTTATTAGACTTTTATAGTAGAGTTTGTTCACTACCCAATATTACTATTGCCGGGCTTGGTACCAATTTTAATTGCCTGAATGGGATAATGCCAAGTAAAGAAAAACTCGTACAGTTGTGTGCCTACAAAAAAGAGTTGGAAGATATTTTCCAAAAGCCTATTCCTTGGGTAAGTGGCGGCACGAGTGTTGCATTGTCATTATTACTAAGCGATAATATTCCCATAGAAGTAAATCATTTTAGATTAGGTGAAGCACTCTTCTTTGCGAATGATTTGTTTACCGGAAAAACATTTGAAGGGATGCTGCCAGATGTATTTTCTTTTGAAGCTGAAATTATAGAATTAAAAGAAAAGCCAATGATTCCAGATGGAGAACAATCAATTAATGTAGCAGGATATATCCCGGAATACAATCCTCTTGATGCAGATAGAACCTCTAACAGAGCAATTCTAGATGTAGGCTTACTTGACATCAATCCTAGATACCTTACTGCGATAGATAGTAGTATTGTTATAGTGGAAGCTAGTAGCGATATGCTAGTCATTGACTTAGGAACTAATGAGAATAGCTATAAAATAGGTGATTTTATAGCTTTTAAAATACCCTATATGGGTGCATTAGGCTTATTACATTCTTTTTATATTGAAAAGCAAATAGTTTGATCTTAATAGGATAGAACAGAAAAAAGAAACTGAAATTCAATTTCTTTTTTCTTTTGTTAGAGGTGTTTTGAATCTCCTTTATTTTACATTATCACTTTGCCTTAAGCAACGTTCCCACATCTTTGCGAAGTCCTCTGCAGAATTAAAAAGTACTGACATATCCTTGTTACTCATACCTACATTTTTTAGGTCTTGGAAAAAATCCACCATTAAGCCATAATGCGCCATCCCGTCAATATTATAGTTCCAAGTTTTACCTTTTGTTGTGGATGGTATGAGTGGCGTGTTAAGGCCGGGTGTAAACATTACTTGGTAATAATTATAAGCTTTTACTAATGCGGTGTACCTTTTAAATTTATCTCTATTTCCAGAAGCTGATACGTCTCCAAAACGTCCATCTGGAGCAGTTTTTAAAAAGATCTTTTCATAACTTATTTTACAAGCTAGTTGCTGCTGCGTACCTACATCTCCATTACCAATATCTGTACCTATACCTTCGCCACTACCGCCTTTAATTAATCCTTTTATAAATTCTTTCACTTTATTACGATCGTAATCTTTATGCACTACATTATTCACATACCAGTCAATTTTATTCTTTGTTTCACCAGATTCTGCATTTACTTTATACCTCGCTTCCATCGCATTATACACTTGAAGAGCGATCATAAAATCGCCATATTCCTCATCGTAAAGCTCACCTGTAAGCTTCCCTCTAAATCTCTTACCACTTAGATCAGTAAACGGAATATAATTCACCGCATTTCTTTGATTATTTACAAAGCCAGCCAAAGCCCTAGAATCGTTATAGTCTTCTGCTGCTGCACTCGCACTATTTGCTCCAAATCTTGGACCTACTAATCCTGCAAACCCATTGATATCCGTACCAAAACAAACGCTAGACCCTTGCATTTTTTCTATAGCGTACAGTAATAATTGCGCAGCTGCTTTTGTACTTCCGGGATTATCATTTTGCACATTAGAATTTATATACTTTCTGCTTCCTACTGGGATTACACTATTTACGGCCTGCACATTAGCTCCTGCGATACCTACGCCCATTATACCTCCTAGTGCTTTTATTTTTTCTAGCTCAGACAGCATTCTATCATTTTCGTTACCAAGCTTTTCTTCTACATGAGCCAAATTATTTGCGTATTGCTCTCTACCTTCTTGGGTATTCATATCATACCCATCTGACAACAACTGTCCTTCTTTCCACCTCGTTTCTGTAAACTGGTTGTGGCCACTATTTAAAGGATAACCACCCTTAGGAACTGCAAAGGCCTTTTCAAAATAGGAAGCAGTAGTTTTTCGACCAGCGTGATCTATATCTATCATTACTCCAAGCTTCATCATTTCATTTATTGCTACTTCTCCAGCTCTAGTCAATCCATTTTTATTGATGTGTCCAGAATACCTGGCTAAAGGGTAAGCCGGATAATTACCTCCTATTGGAATAATATCAAGAGAAAGCCCCCAATCATTTGTCCATTTCTGAAGA
>JBBRHK010000253.1:0-4798 GCA_038222815.1 Chitinophagales bacterium | reverse complement strand
ACCGCCATATCACCAATAGATGGCAGATACCATAAGCAAACCAAAGCACTTTCAGAATATTATAGTGAATGGGCACTTATAAAATATAGGCTGCACGTTGAAGTTGAGTATTTTATTTTACTAGCAGAGAAGCGCTTTTTTAAGCTTTCGGTTGCACAAAAAACAGCGCTACGTAACATAGTGATAGATTTTAATGAAGCAGATGCACAAGAAATAAAAAATACAGAAGCTGTAACGAATCATGATGTGAAAGCGGTAGAATATTTCCTTAAGAAGAAATTAGACGATCTCAATGCTCCTGAAGTAAAGGAATGGATACATTTCGGTCTTACCTCACAAGACATCAATAATACGGCCGTTCCGCTGCTTTGGAAAAATAGTATGGAACAAGCCTACCTGCCAGCACTTATAAATCTACAACACCATATTGCAAAACTTGCAGAGCAATGGAAAGCTGTTCCACTTCTTGCTAGAACCCACGGCCAGTCTGCTTCTCCTACAAGAATGGGTAAAGAGCTTTTAGTTTTTGCTGAGCGATTAGAGAATCAAATTCAGCTGTTTAGCTACATACCATTCACAGGCAAGTTTGGCGGTGCCACAGGAAATTTTAATGCTCACCACATAGCTTTTCCAAAATACAATTGGAAGAAGTTTGCAGATGAACTCCTAGAAGAAAAATTTTATTTACAAAGGCAGCAAACCACCACTCAGATTGAGCATTACGATGTGCTTGCTGCTCATTTTGATAGTATCAAAAGAATGAATACGATATTGTTAGATTTCTGTAAAGATGTGTGGCAGTATATAAGCCTTGATTATTTTAAGCAACAAACAAAAAAAGGAGAAATCGGCAGTAGCGCAATGCCTCATAAGGTAAACCCAATAGATTTTGAAAATGCAGAGGGAAATCTAGGTATTGCCAATGCCATCTTTGAACACCTAAGTGCCAAATTACCGATTAGCAGACTGCAAAGAGACCTCACGGATAGTACAGTTATACGTAACATAGGCGTACCAGTAGCACATACAATGATTGCCATTGCAGCAATAGAAAAAGGACTTGGCAAGCTTATCATTAATGAGAAAAAAATAAACGAAGACCTTAATAATAACTGGGCTGTCGTGGCAGAAGCTATTCAAACTGTACTCCGCAGAGAAAATTATCCTGCGCCTTACGAGGCACTTAAAGAACTTACTAGAGGAAAAAATGCAATTGACAAAAAAGCCATTCACGCATTTATTAGCAAATTGAAAGTTTCTGCTGCATTGAAGAAAGAACTGAAGGGGATTTCGCCGATGAATTACACGGGGATGTAGTGATGAGTCCCGATAGCTATCGGGAGTGATGAGTTATTAGTGATGAGTTATTAGTTTTTTCAAAGCAGCAATCGTTATTAAATCAATTGCTATTTTATAATTAAAGATTTTGAAAAATTCGATATGGAAGTGCTAACACCCAATATCCCGGTTATCTTATGGATATTTTTTTTTGTTGTCTTTTTTATATTTATTATTTAGTTGTTTTTTCTGGTAGCATTAGTGCATTCTAAACCCTAACCCCTAAACTCTAAAACCTCTAAACCTGCTAAACCCTCTAAACTCCTAAACGACTAACCTTCTAACCTCAGCTAACTCAACTACCAATTCCCCCTCGCAGTCGGCACGTCTCCCAAGCCAGCAAAGTCTTTTTCTAAGAACTTATAGTGAGCAGTAATAGCAATCATTGCCGCATTATCAGTACAGTATTCCATTGAAGGATATTTCGTGATCCAACCAAGCTGCTCACCCATCTCGGTAAATGATTGTCGCAGACCACTATTGGCACTTACACCGCCTGCAAGGCATACCGTCTTTATACCAGTTTGATCAACGGCTTTTTTTACCTTATTAAGCAAAATAGATACAATTCTATCCTGTACCGATGCGCAAATATCCTTCAGGTTATTGGCGATGAATTCTTTCCTTTCATCTTCCGTTGCTAGCTTGGCTTCACTGAAAACCATTGACTTTCCTGCATTCTGCAAGAAATATAAAATGGATGTTTTTAAACCTGAAAAACTAAAATCTAGATCCTTAATTCTCGGTTCAGGAAATTTATAAATGGCTTTCCCTTCCTTGGCATATTTATCTATCAGTGGACCTCCAGGATAAGGCAGACCAATAATTTTTGCCGTCTTATCAAAGGCTTCTCCAGCAGCGTCATCAATCGTTTGTCCTAGAATGACTAAATCATTGGGCGCATTACATTGCACTATTTGCGTATGACCACCACTTACTGTAAGACACAAGAATGGAAACACAGGTTTTGGCTCATCTATCAAGTTGGCGATTACATGCGCTTGCATATGATGCACAGCAATGAAAGGAATATTTTGCGCAAGCGCTATTGATTTTGCGAATGAGTTACCTACCAATAATGCTCCAATAAGGCCTGGTGCTGTTGTACAACCCACCGCATCTAAGTCTTCAATTTTGATTTCGGCTACTTCCAATGCTTCTTGCACTACTGCCACAATATTTTGCATATGGGCTCGGCTAGCTAGCTCTGGCACTACGCCACCATACTTTTCGTGAATGGATTGAGTAGCGACAATATTACTTTTGATCTCTCCATTTACACACACAGCAGCAGATGTTTCATCACAACTACTTTCAATTGCTAAAATGATACTCATTAAAAACGTTTAAAATATTGTTGCGAAATTATAGCAATTTAGCTTCTAATCGCCACCACAGGATCAAGCTTTGCAGCCTGCCTTGCTGGAATTATTCCTGCCAAAATACCTACGGAAATACAAATGAATAAAGTGGTCAATACCATATTAGGAGAGATAAACACAGGAAACTCAAGAGGGCCGCTAAGAATGAGTGTGAGTATCCATACTAAAAATAAACCTATAACACCACCTATGATACAAAGCAAGGCAGCCTCCATCAGAAATTCTAATAAAATACTTCTCTTCTTAGCTCCTATTGCTTTCTTCAATCCAATGATTGAGGTTCGTTCTTTCACAGTTACAAACATAATATTTGCAATACCAAACATTCCCACAATAAGGCTGATACCTCCTATAATACTACCTACAATATTAATTGTAACAAAACTGGAAGAAATCGCTTTACTAAAAGCTTCTACGCTGTTCAACGAAAAGTTATCTTCTTCTCTAGGACCTAGTTTTCTCACTTGGCGCATACCAGCTCTCAGTTCGTTCATTAAGGCATCTGGTGTAACTTTTTCAAGTCCTTTAGCAATGAGGACTGTACCTATCTTATCGATATTATATATTTTCTTGCCCATTTCGTAAGAAAACATAATGCATTTATCATAATCCCAGCCAACAAAATTTGTTCCTACTTTTTTCATAACTCCCACTACTGTAAGTCGCTTTCCTTTTAGCTCTACTTGCTTTCCTAAGGCCCTTTCTGCATTCCCAAAAAGAGAAGTCGCATTCTCGAAGCCGAGTACACAGACATTAGTACCCTGCTTAAACTCATTAAGATTAATAAACCTTCCGACTTCAAAATTTAAGGGTTGAATTTTATTTTGAGCTGGTGTGACACAATACACTGTGGCATTCTTTAGCTCATCATCAGCGTGAGAGATACTTCCATTTGTTTGTGCAAGAAAGGCGATATCTTCTACCATATTAGTTCGCTCTTTGAGCAAAACTGCATCTTCATAAGTCATAGCCGGCCTTGCTCTCATCTTCCACCATGGCTTATCTGGTCCGCCGCTATACTCCCATTTATCTACATATATGGTGTTGGCACCAAGGCTTTTTACTTCGTTCTGTATATTTTGCTCAAGGCTACCCACCGTAGCTAATACGCCAATAATGCAAAAAATACCAAAAGCTACTCCGGTCAAACTTAAAGCTGTCCGGGTTTTATTTACCATTAATTCTTTAAAAGTAAGCTTCAAAGAATTACTAAGTATAGATGTCATTTTAGCCATTGGCATAAAGTTAGTTACAAATGCTAGGTAAAGGCGCAGATTTTTGGTAGGTGGGAAATATTATGGATAGTAGGTAAAATGTAATTTTTCGTTACAGTACCAGAAGCTAGAACGATTGAAATTTATTTTCTGTAATTTCAATCTATGAATATGACCGTTTTTGGAGCTACGACAGATATTGGTTTTGAAATTGTAAAACAAGCTGTCTATAAGGATATGGATGTTATTGCTTTTGATAGAAACACTATCAGTCGCAATTTTCCAGATTCCACAAGGGTAAAAACAATTTCTGCCAGCTTATTTGATGAGGTGAAACTAGAGGAAGCAACACGAAATGCTGATGTTGTTGTTTTTGCTCTAGCACCGAGCTCCGCCGAGTATAATAATTCCAGATCATTAGGCATAAAAAAACTCATTGAAGTTTTAAATAATCAGCTCATTAAGAGACTAATTGTTGTAAGCGATGCTTCTGTAATTCAAAACGAAGACGGTAAACTAATGATTGATATCATTAAATACAAAGAGCAGAACATAGAGCTTGGGGATGAATATCTAAAAGTAAAGAAACTCTTGGAGGAAACTGAGCTGAGATGGACGATACTTTGCAGCAATGAACTTGTTGTAGCCGCACCAGACGGCAACTTTAGTGAGCTAAAGCAATCTAGTTTCGAAGACATGGGTACCACAGGGATTGGAAATATGGCTATGGCAGTTATTAATGCAGCAATGAAAGAACAATATGTGCACGAGCTGGTATTAATTAAGAACAAATAGTAGGTAACCACAGCTAAGTGCAATAACTATATTTTAACGAGCGCTATTTTAACTTTTAATACTATTATC
>JBBRHK010000252.1:0-4815 GCA_038222815.1 Chitinophagales bacterium | reverse complement strand
CATCAGCTAGTCCACCTGCTTTAGCCATTGGATAACACTCTGCGCTTACGTGTAAAATTTCCATCTATAAATTATTATTATATACTCTAAATTTATTTCGGTTTCAATATAAAACAAAATTTCTGTAGGGTTGTAACAAATCTAAAAATGTAAAAGAATGTTTATTTCAAAAAAAAACTATACTTTCAAACCTAAAAAATAAATATATGGCAGGTTCAATCTCTACAACCAAAACACAGGCCGTGGCAGACACAGGCATCCCTACTAATTATGGAGCACTAGGTACACTCGTTACCGTTTTCTTCTTTTGGGGATTTATAGCGGCAGGTAACTCTGTCTTTATTCCTTTTTGTAAGCATAAATTCCAGTTAGATCAGTTTCAAAGTCAACTAGTTGATTTTGCATTCTATTTAGCCTACTACATCGGGGCATTGGGATTATTTGCTTATGGTGCTTTTGGTGGTAAAGATTTAGTAGCCAAGTGGGGATACAAGAAAAGTATTGTTTACGGATTACTATTCTCCGCAATGGGTGCTGTAGTAATGATTATAGCGGTGTATGGTAATACTTTTGCTGGAATGCTTGGTGGGCTATTCATCGTTGCATTAGGATTCTCCTTACAACAAACAGCTGCCAATCCATTTGCTATTGCACTTGGTGATCCTTCATCTGGATCTAGCCGAGTAAATCTTGGTGGTGGTATCAATAGTTTTGGAACAATGGTAGGACCTATTATTGTGGCTATTGCATTATTTGGAAGCACTGCTCCGATTAATGATGAAATGATTGCTTCTCTTGGTCTCACAAAAGTTATCATATTATATTGCTGTGTTGGATTACTATTTATAGCAGCTGCTGCTTTATTTTATTTTAGCAAGAAAGTTCCTGCAGGAATCAATAATGAAAAAACAGAAAGGGCTGATAAGGCTTTGTATCGCTTAATTATAATGACGGGATTATTGGTAATAATGTTCGTACCAGTATTCAGTACTTACAAGTCAGATGCCCAGAAAATAGTGATAGAAAAACAAGAACAATTAGCTACGTTAAAAAAAGCCAACCCTACTGTGAATACTGCTGACTATGTAATGACGCAAGAAGAAGTTACGGTAGCGAAACAATTGAATGATGTAAAGCACCCGCTAGAAAGAAAAAGAATGTATTGGTTATTTGGTGCATTGGCAGTGGTAGTACTTGGTCTACTATTCTCTAATTTCCAGGCTAAGAAAAAATCAGAAGGATGGGGAGCAATGGCCTATCCACAATTGGTTCTCGGTATGCTGGCGATATTTACCTATGTGGGTGTAGAAGTGGGCATTGTGAGTAATCTAAGTGAACTGTTGAGTACGAAATCATTTGGTGGTATTTCTTCTTCACAGGCGGCTCCTTATGTAAGTGTGTACTGGGGTGGTCTTATGATAGGCCGATGGATGGGTTCTGTTTCTGCTTTTAATTTTTCTGCATCTACAAAGCGTATACTTACATTCATCGTTCCACTTGTTGCATTTGCTGTGTTACTTAGCGTAAACTATTTGAGTAACTACGATATTACACCATTCTACTTCTTCATCGTTTGTGTATTTATTCAAATTTTGGCCTTCTACATCAGTAAAGATAGACCAGCCGTTACACTACAAATATTTGCTACACTTGGAGCTATTGCTATGTTGATAGGTATTTTCTCTACTGGACAAATAGCTACTTATGCTATCCTTTCTGGAGGATTATTCTGTAGCATTATGTGGCCAGCAATTTTTACTCTATCTATTACTGGCTTAGGAAAATATACTACGCAGGGTGCTGCTTTTCTTGTAATGATGATTCTTGGTGGTGGTATTATTCCTCCAATACAAGGTAAGTTATCGGATTTGTTACAGGCAAATTCTACTGTTCCTGGTTTTGGTATTCAAAACTCTTACTGGATACCAGTATTGTGTTTTACTTACTTAATCATATTTGCCATAATTGTAAAAAAGATTCTTGCTAAGCAAGGTATCACAAAGCAGTCAGAAGTGACTGATGACGCACCAGTGTTATCTTAATAAAAACAATTGATTATCTTGAGAAGATGAATGTTTAATTTAAAAACAGTCATCTTCTTTTTTTATTTTATAAAATCACAAAAATGCAATACGCCATAGGAATTGATATTGGAGGCACTACAACAAAGTTTGGCTTAGTATCTCGTGCAGGACAGATAGTAGAGCAAGATAGAATCTCATCTAATGACAATCCCACAATAGAAGGATTTATAGATGAGTTGTATGATAAGCTACAACCAATGATTGCCAAGATAGGTGGTATAGAAAATGTAACTGGCATAGGAATAGGAGCACCCAATGGAAATTTTTATAAAGGCACAATTGAATATGCACCTAATCTTGTATGGAAGGGAATTATACACGTTACTAAACTTTTTGAAGAAAAATTTAAGTTGCCAGCTAAGCTCACTAATGATGCTAATGCAGCAGCTATGGGTGAAATGATTTATGGCAGTATGCAAGACACTCCAGACTTTATTATTATGACGCTTGGTACAGGCGTAGGCAGTGGTATCGTAATAGATGGAAAAATTGTATTAGGCCACGATGGCTTTGCTGGCGAACTAGGACATACCATCATACGCCCCGGCGGAAGGTTACACGCTGGCACCAATATGCGTGGAAGCCTAGAAGTATATGCATCTGCAACTGGCGTAAGAGAAACAGCATTAGAAATGCTAAGTGCCAATCCTAACAAGCCTAGTCTCTTGAGGGATCATTCTATCAATGAACTTACGAGTAAAAATGTATATGAGGCTGCCATTAAAGGTGATGAAATAGCCAACGATATTTTTGAATTTACAGGGCAAATTCTTGGAGAATCACTTGCTAATTTCGTGATGTTTTCTTCACCGTCAGCCATTGTATTATTTGGCGGACTTATGAATGCAGGCGACCTTATTCTGAAGCCGACAAAAAAAGCAATGGAAGAAAATCTGTTGCCTATTTTTCAAAATAAAGTAAAGCTCGTGTTGAGTGATTTGCCAGAATCCGATGCAGCAATTTTGGGGGCAAGTGCTTTGATTTGGGAACCGCCGAGTTTTGTAGGAAGGAAGGAACAGATTGCAAGTTAATAAATAGATAGATAAAATTTCACTTGAGCCTTTTAGGTAGTAATTTAAAAAAACTATTCGGCATCTACTTCCAATGAAGTAAAGAAGTAGTCAAATTCTGTCTCAACAATAGTTTTATAGGCAATTGGAAATTCAATTATCATTGTAATCAACTTAGAGTTAAGTTTTACATATTTGAAAAGTGCAGCTTTCGACTTATCAATGACAGTGAAAGAAATTGTCTCTGTATTATCCAAAAGTTTCTTCTCCACATTTGAAACTACATTTGGCTTCACATCAAAACCTTTTACAAGTTCATCTAAATCAATTTCCTTCGTCGAATCTTTAATTTGTACCTCTGATACAGAAAATTTGATTCCCTCACTACTTTTACTACCAACCATATACACTGCTGCGCCATCGCCCTTTACAGTAAAATCATTAAATGGGATTGGCATTAAAACGGAAAAATGCCCCTCTGTTGATTTCGCAAAATATAACCCAGAGTTATTTTTCGTAGTATCTTGAGTTCTGTGCATTATCGTTTGAGAACTTGGTTGCGAAGAACAAGACGAACAGAAATGAAGAAGTAAAACAATTACAACAATATTTCTCAAGAGTGAACGGAGAGTGAATGAAAATAATTTATCCCTTTTATTCAAAATTCTGACTTATTAAAATGTAGGCTAAAACACCTCTATATTGCATTAAATAAACTTTAGTAGTCAATTTCTAATTAGAATTTAGAAACTCACTCTCCCACTTCGCTCTACCATAACCAGGTATAACGTGCTTCTCGCTATGGTAGCTACTGCGTACAAGCGGGCCACTTTCTACATAGTCTAGGCCAAGGTTATAGCCTATTTGTCTGTATTCTTCAAATACATCTGGGTGTATAAATTCTTGCACGGCAATGTGCTTTTTAGTAGGTTGTAAATATTGACCAATGGTTACTACGTCCACGCCATTGGCTACTAAATCTTCCAGAGTTTTTACTATTTCGTGCTTCTCTTCGCCAAGACCAAGCATTATGCCGCTCTTCGTTCTCATTCCACCTTCTTTCAAAGTTTTTAAAGTGAATAAACTCTGATGATACTTGGCTTGCATACGTACTTGCCTAGTAAGGCGTTCTGTAGTTTCTATGTTATGGCTTACCACATCTGGCGCAGCATCTATTACTCTTGTGATATTTTCTACGTTGCCTTTAAAATCTGGGATTAGGGTTTCTAAGGTTGTATTTGGATTTAATTCTTTAATGGCTTTGATAGTGTTGTACCAGATGATACTTCCGCCGTCTTTTAACTCGTCTCTATCTACCGAGGTAACCACAGCGTGCTTTACTTTCATTAGGTGAATGGCTTCCGCTACTCTTTGTGGCTCATCCCAATCTACTGCTAAAGGCCTCCCAGTTGCTACTGCACAAAACCTACAACTACGGGTACAAATATTACCCAAAATCATAAAGGTGGCAGTACCAGCTCCCCAACATTCGCCCATATTAGGACAATTACCGCTCTCGCAAATGGTGTGCAGCTTATGTGTATCCACAAGATTTCTGACGTGCTTGTAATCCTCCCCAATAGGAAGTTTTACACGAAGCCAGTTAGGTTTAGAAATTTTTTGTTGTACTTCTTCAGCGGCGGGAACACAAGACATAAGAACACTTTTACTGTTAGTAAAGTAACAAAGATACTTCAATTAAGTTTTTAAAAAAGAAGGCT
>JBBRHK010000251.1:0-4820 GCA_038222815.1 Chitinophagales bacterium | reverse complement strand
TTATGCTTTTGAGCAAGCTACGAAATGGAGAAAATTGCCATTTTAAGCGATTGAGGCAAAAAGTGATTTAAAGCATTTTCTCTTTTAAATAGTTTTATCCTTAATAAATATTTGTACTTTTCCGATATACTTTTAACCAGTTACTTTTCTTTAAACCTTTAAAACTAAAAATTATGGGATTCTTATCATGGATTGTCTTCGGACTTATTGCTGGTGCTATCGCTAAATTGTTACATCGTGGAGATGATCCGGGTGGGTGGATTGTCACCATAATTATAGGTATTGTAGGAGCTTTTGTAGGAGGGGCAATTGCTAAATATGCGCTACACTGGGATGACGCAATGGGATGGACTTTAAAAAGTTTTATCAGCGCTATAGTAGGTGCTATCATTGTGTTAGCCATATACAGGTTAGCTACAAATAGAAGATAGTTAGCGATTAAACTATAAATAAAAAGCTATGCAAAAAACTGCATAGCTTTTTTGTTGCCTATCAGGCAAAAAGTAAGGCTTAAAATATATCACAAGCAAAAAACATTCAATTACTAATGACAAAATTGATCATTTACATAGTGATAGCATTGATTTTTATATTTCCAAGTTGCGAAGAACTGCAACAAAAAAACAAAGCTGTAACTGACGGCAAAAAACAAACGGAATTTGATATTACAGAATTTGATTGTGATTCTATTTACCCAAACAAAGGCTACTGTCTTACTCTTACTCAATTCGATTCGACAGTTTCCGAATACGAAGAGGATTACAATACTATTTTTACTCTATCAAAAAATAGGAGTTTAATTTTTTCAGATAGCATACATAATGCTTATCAGTACATCGATTATAAGGACTTTAATGGAGACGGAATAAAGGATATTCTAATTCAAAATCGAACAGGCGCAAGAAGTAATTGGAGTTACAACTTATACTTAGTAGACATATTAAAGGACAAAATTAAAAGAGTGAGCGGATTTGAAGAAATACTAAATCCTAATTACTTACCCGATATTGATATTATTGATAACTATGTTTTATCGGGGAAAAACTACACCCAATTCTATAAAATCCAAGGAGATAGTATTAGAGAATTTGACATACAAATTGAAGATGATCTTGCTGATTCACTAGTTTATCAGCAAAGACATTCCGAAGCGTTAAAACAAAATATGAAAATCCTCGGTACAAATCGATAACTGATACTCTTCTAATAAAATATTCTAAAATTATTTCCTAGTAGCTGATCTGCTAATGGATTAATAATTCTGATACTATCAAGCGTATTGGTAGTGGTGCTGATGCTAGTAAGCTGGTATTGACTTATGGTGCCACAATTTTCTGAAAGGATGGTAGTAGTTGTTGTATATCGCAACTTTATTGTGTCTCTTGGAGCAGTGCCGGAAGTGCGAACCGTAAAACTCATAGAATCTCTATTGGGTACCAGTATCAAAGAAAAGGAAGAGGGAAAAGCAGAATTTACAATGGTATTACTGCCATTAAGTTCTGACACGGTAAGAGAAGCGGGTCTATTTTCTGTTTCTAAGCCTCCAGAAATAGAATAAAAATTTCCATTCGCTGTGGAGGTTCTGTTTTGGTCGCAGATAGTATAAGAATCTTTACAAGATACCAATGCACTCAGCACTGCCAAAGTGAATACCCATCGTATGTTTACATTTCTTTTCACGACGCAAATCTACAACACAATGCAGGATTTCTCTCTTTTAATTGGATTTGATCAAACGGAGGTGTTGGGCAAAATTTTAAAAGAGGCTCTATGATAACTGCATAGCCCATATTCTTCAATGGCATTGCGATGAAAAGCAGTGCCATATCCTTTATTCTTATGCCAACCATATTGTGGAAAGGCATCGTTTATCTGGCTCATATATTGGTCCCTGTAAGTTTTAGCTAGTACACTTGCTGCGGCAATGCTAGCATATTTACCATCACCTTTTATGATGCACTGATGCGAAATATTGTCATAAGGTTTAAATCTATTTCCATCTATTAGCAAGAGAGCGGGCTGAGTGTGTAGTTGCTCAATACTCTGGTGCATTGCTTTAAAAGTAGCTTGGAGGATATTTATTTTATCTATTATATTATTATCGACAAATGAAACGGAGTAGGCAATTGCGTTTACTTCAATTATTTTTCTCAATGTTTCTCTCTCCGCTTGTTTCATTTTCTTACTATCATTGAGTAAAGGATGGTAAAAATCTTTAGGTAAGATAACAGCGGCAGCTACTACAGGCCCAGCGTAACAGCCTCTACCAGCTTCATCTATCCCAGCTTCTAACCCTTGTGGCGAAAAATAATTAAGTAACATAACATACAAATATCTTAAAAATGTTTTTGGTTTAGTAACTTTAACCTTTACCAATACACTATGAACCTTTACAAAAAATGGGCTTTAGCAACCTTCATACTTAGCTTTATCGTAATTCTTGCTGGCGGTATTGTACGTACTACTCACAGCGGAATGGGCTGTCCAGACTGGCCTACCTGTTTTGGTCAATGGATTCCTCCTACCAATGCTAATCAATTACCTCCTGACTTTGAAAAATATTTAAGCAAGCAAGATATAGATCATTCTTTCAATGCTTTTCATACTTGGGTGGAATATATAAATAGGTTAGTAGGTGTGCTACTCGGCCTATTTGGACTCATTCAATTTGTACTAGCATTTAGAAATAGAAAAACAGAGCGTAGCGGATTTAGACTTAGTTTACTTTTCTTAATGGTGGTTATACTTACAGGTTTATTTGGTGCTATTGTGGTGAAATTGAATCTTGCCCATGCAAGTATCACCATCCATTTATTCTTTGCTATTTTCCTCGCTATTGTGCAGCTGCTGCTGTGTATGGAGTTAAATAAAAAGCGTAATCTTATAGCAACAAGTAAGAGAATAAAAAACTATTTTCTTCTTACGGCTATTATAATTGTATTGCAAATCGTTTTAGGCACACTTGTAAGAATTTATGTAGATGATATATCTGCTGGACTCAACTATGAAAACAGGGAGTTGTGGCTTGCCGCCTTACCTACTATATTCATTATTCATCGCACGATGTCTTGGTTAGTATTAGCTGCTGTCTTATTCTGTACTTGGAAAACATTTACTATAAAAGCATTAAAGCAAAAGTCTTTGTGGTTGCTTGGTATCACTATTTTTAATGTGTTGCTTGGTATTATATTATTTTATTTTGAGATGCCAGCTGTAGCGCAGCCCTTGCATTTACTAATGGCTTGTGTAACTATTGCACAATGCGCTTATATTATTTTTTCTTTGAAAGTAGAACACTCTGCTCTTTAGATATTTTTTATTTCATAAATTGAACCAATTACTACATATCCTATGTAATGAAAAAATTTCTAAATAATTTTTATACTTCCTTTCCTGTACAGCTACTGCTGATGCACTTTAAGAAGTACCAGATACTATTGCTAATCTGGTATCTGTTATTTAGTATGATCAATGGAGGATTCTTAAAAAACTATGGTGCAGAAGCTTTGTTCTTTAGCCCTGAGTATAATGGTAGTGCTGGGTTTTCTGGTTTATTTTTATTGGGTCTTGGTTGGGGTATGATAATTATGAGTTGGAACATCACCACTTTTATTATTCACTCTAAGCGATTTATTTTTCTGGCTGCAGTAACCCATCCTTTTTTAAAATATTGTGTAAATAACGTAGTACTACCAGCTACTATTTTTATATTTTATCTATGTAAATTATACGTTTTTGCTAGAGACCAAGAACTAAAATCTGTATCAGAAGTTCTTCTACAATATTTTGCCATCTTTATGGGCATTGCCATAGCAGTAATAAGCAGCTTTTTATATTTTTATATTACTGGGCAGAAAATAGAAGGGAGGCTTAGTCTTGGCTTTTTGAACAAAGATGAACCCCTTAGGATTGCAAATAATAAATATGGCTTAGAAGTAAATCATTTTTTTGATGCAAGGTTCAAAATCTTACCCATAGTAGATACTCATTATTTATCAAAAGAACGAGTAGATGTAGTTTTTAGAAGGCATCACTTAGCAGCTGTTACCGTAATTATTCTTGGCTTTATAGTGCTGGCTACTATTGGATTTTTTCTTGATTTGTGGATTTTTGAATTGCCGGCGGGGCTATGTATTATTATGCTTTATGCCATTTTAATTGCCGTTGTTGGGGCCTTTTCTTATTTTTTGCAGAGCTGGAGTTTACCCTTTGCCATCTTACTAGTAGGAGCGCTCAATCTGCTTATTAAATATGATTATATAGATCCAAGAAATGAGGCTTTTGGAATGAAGTATGCAGATAAGCAACACCGACCGAGTTATGACAAGGCGAGTATTCAAGCCCTTTGTAACGATGCCGCTGTTACAGCAGACAGTGCCAATATGATTAAAATACTAAACAACTGGAAGAAGAAACAAAATACGGAGAAGCCAGTGATGGTTTTTATCAATGCCAGTGGTGGTGGCTTAAGAAGTGCAGCATTTACAATGAAATGTATGCAGAGAATAGATAGTGCTACCAATGGTGCATTAATGCAACAAACATTTATGATAAGTGGAGCTAGTGGTGGTATGCTTGCGGCTACTTATTACAGAGAACTATATCGTACTGTAAAGAAGGAAACCACTAATCCTGCTTTTTACGAGGAGAAATATTCTACTAACGTTACGAAAGATATTCTGAATTCTGTCTTTAGCTCGCTTGTAGCGAGAGATTTATTGGCCACTAAGCAGAAGGTACAAATAGGGTCTTATTCGTTTAAGAAAGATAGAGGATATGCTTTTGAAAAAAAGCTAGGAGACAATACAGAAGGACTCCTC
>JBBRHK010000250.1:0-4821 GCA_038222815.1 Chitinophagales bacterium | reverse complement strand
ACGACTGTACAAGTAGCGTCTTTAATGAAAAAAATAAATAAGGAGACTGATTTTACCAATCCTAATATTGTGAAATTAGTCTGTGATAAAAATAATGATGCATTATATTTTAGTAGAGCTTCTATTCCATTCAATAGAAATACGGACTCTGCTAATGTATCTTTTGAGCATATTGGCATTTACGGATTTACAAAAAAAGCCTTACTACAATTTACTTCTTGGCCCATGGGAACATTGGAGCAATTAGAAAAACTAGAACAGTTGCGCTACTTAGAAAACGGCGTAAAAATCAGAATGGTAGAGACCGATATTACGATGCTGAAAATTGATGTGCCGGAGGATTTGGGGAAAGCGGAGGAGTGGTTTAGAAGTTTAGACGTTTAGGAGGTTAGAGGGTTTAGGGTTTAGTGTTTAGTGTTTAGCACGTAATTTTTAATTCATAATTCATTACAAAAACATCTATTGAAATTCTGATGCGCCAAATTCAAATGGACCAACAGCATACTTGATATACCAATTTTTAAAATCTTGACTAGCTTCCATTCCCCTACCATCTATCTGACTAGCTTTTGATCGTATTCTTACAGGCTTATCTGTATAAAATTCATTACCTACTCTGTTTCTATCCCAATACAATTCTTTACAAAAAAGCGTGTCGCCTTTTAGCAAATTAATTACTCGTACACTATCTCTTAAAAAAACTACTTTTTGATTTTCTCTGTACCTAGCATACTTAGCATCTAGTGTGCTTTGCTTTACTTCTTGTTCGTTGTAAAAATCTACGTGGATAGAATTTGGGAATTCGATATAGGGTGTATCCGTTGCTTCTTTTAGCATTAAAGGTGCGGTGAGAATAGCTTTCACTTTTCCGCCAGTGGTAAAATTGATATTGATTTCTTTGGCTACTTCGATACCAAGCTGCCTCTTGTTGAGCTCGCTTAATTCCTCATCAGTATTCTCACAAGAAGAAATAAGGAATGAAGTAGATGCAACAAAAACCAACATTAAAATGTGTCGTAATTGAAGCATATCTATAATTTACTGATACTTATATTTCCTAAACCATAGTGAACTCATACTTACACCAAAGCTAATTTTGAATATATTTTCTCTAATACTTCCAGCATTTTTATTTCCCCTTACATTATATTCAAATGCAGTATTCAGCGTTACATACTCTCTATTATTAATCTGGAAAGCCGATGCTGTAAGTGGCAATCCTGCCCCTAAAGAAACGCCAAAATCATTACTAGACCCAAGGTTCACATAGTTCTTACCGTATCTTAAACCCATACGATAGTCTACATATTTAAAATAATTCTTACTCCGCCCTGCAAATACTGAAGGAGAGTATTGAAAACCAAGACTAGTCGTCCATCCATTCTGTACCCCTACATCTTTTGCACCAAAATAACGGAACTGCCCATAATTATACAAGGTATAATCTACGCCTATCATTATGGCACTATCTCTATAAGTAAATCCTACACCATAGGTAGAAGGAAGTATTACTTTCCCAGAAATTCCGTCGGCAAAACTTATGGTATCTATACTTACAATATCGCCATTCACATCTTGATCTATTGTGCGTACAAGTAGCGTACGATTACCATTTAAATTTTGTTTAAAGTTTGAAAAGGCTCCAATGTTGAGGCGCTTAGAGGAGTCTAACTTAATCTCATATTGTACTCCCAGATTTAAAAACAGTCCACCAAAATTTGACTGGTTTTCAGTGCTAGATCTGAAATAAGGAACCGAATCGCTGACAAAGCCAACTTGTGTGCTATAATCCTTGTTGCCAAATGAATAACCAGTAGTGGCTCCAATGCTAAAGTCTTTTACCCTTAATGCGGTGCTAATATTTGCTTGCGATACGCCACCACTTCCTTCAAAAGTATTGAAGAAGCTATCTACACCTGTTAATCTCTTATTGTCATTAATCCTATAGTTTATCCTTGTTACCGGCTGAAGACCAAAACTACCGGCCCAACTTACATTATTGAGGGCATCCTTCTTCTTTAACTTGCCAGAATATAATGGGAATCCGAATTGCAAATAGGAAATATTAAGATTCTTAGAGCTGTAAGATGCCGCGGCATTATTACTTTTTAAGGATTGAACATCTACCTCTGCTCCAAAATCAAATGTGGTATATATTAAATTACTTAATGCTGCTGGATTAGTAAGATTGATAGACTGCCTATCTGAATAACCAATAGCAGTTCCTCCTAGTGACCTAGAAATAATATGTTGGCTAGGCACTATATCTCCTAAACCATACCTAGACAATGGCGAGTTAAGCTGCGCAAATGTAGAGGATGAAATAAGGGTAAGGGCGAAGAAGATAGCTAGTTTATAACCGGCCATTATTGAGTTCTGAGAGTGCATACAGTCCTTTAAATAAGAAATTATAGTCGGCAAATATCTTGTTTTTGAGCACAGTAGCAAAATAGGTTGAATTGCCACCGGTTAAAACGGCGTTAAAATTACCAAACTTATTAGCGTACAATTCAGTGGTGTAGGCTATTTCGCCCGCCATACCGTTAAGAACTCCGCTCTGTAAATTAGTTTTGGTATCGTAGCCAATAAGTGGAATATCCCAGTTAGAAGACACTAATGGAAGCAAAGCGGTGTGCTCATGCATCGCTTTAAACCGCATATCCATACCCGGAGAGATACCACCACCAAGAAACTCTGCCTGTTGATTCATAAAATTATACGTAATACAACTGCCTAATGCGATAATTAAACTGTTTTTACCAGGAAAAAATCGTGCTGCCGCTGCCATAAGACAAAGCCTATCTGCCCCTATCGTTTCTGGCTTGCCCACAGGACTAGTAAAATTCAACTTCGTACTGGGGCTTATTAAATGAAATTTTGTAGCCTCTGCCAGCACTTTTTCTATCTCCTTATTATGTTTTACCACAGATGATAAAATACTAGCTCTTGGTGAATACTTTTGAAGTAG
The DNA here is from genome assembly GCA_038222815.1 of Chitinophagales bacterium. Lineage (GTDB taxonomy): Bacteria > Bacteroidota > Bacteroidia > Chitinophagales > Chitinophagaceae > Ferruginibacter. The sequence continues at coordinate 1,853 of JBBRHK010000250.1, read as the reverse complement.
CCGTTGAATCGTTGCTACATCATCATTCTCCAGTGCAATTTCTTCTTTATACACATCGCCATCAAAAACGGCAACTTTCTTTCGTGTATTTCCAAAATCAAAGGCTAGGGTAACTGACATAATGATTTAGTTTTTAAAAATTGAACCCTTCTAAGTTTTTGAAATGTCCGTTTAGTCCAATCTTTTGTTTTAGGGCATCCATTTCTTTCATTACCTCCAACAATTTTACTAGGTGTCTTTTTAGAAATTCTTGCCTTTGTATTTCTAACTCTAGCTCTAGCAAATAATATTCATCTTGCAAACTCATACCTGCGTGATGCGCAACGTCATAGCTCAGTAGTTTTTCATCTGCGATTTTAAAGTTCTTTGTTACTCCTAAACTAAGGTGTAATTTCCTGATAGCGTCTAAAATAAAACGAAGCAGACTGGGGCTACCCACATTATTGATAAATGGATAAGCAACTATGGCTCCACTATAAAGTTTTTCTGGAATTTCTTTCACGACTTCTAAAATCTTAAAGGTAGCAACGCCTTCGGTTTTAATATCTAGCTGACCATCATCATAGGTTTGGCTTATTTCTTTTATCATTACAGTGCTCCCCATTTCTACAATCTTACCTTCTATAACTGTGGGAATTCCAAATGGCTTTTTACCTTCAAAACAATCTTTAATAAGTTGCTTGTACCTTGGCTCAAAAATATGAAGGTTGAGTGCCTCTCCAGGATATACTACAACACCTAGTGGAAATATGGGAATAAAATTTGTCATCTTTTATCGTTCTTTATTCTATTTTAATTCTTGCATATCTACAAGTTTTCTATACATACCATTTTGTAAAAGTAGGCTATCGTGGTTACCTCTTTCTACTATATTACCATCCTTTAGTACAACGATTTCATCTGCGTGTTTTATCGTGCTAAGTCTGTGGGCAATTACTACAGATGTTCTATTATCCATCAGGGTATAAATGGCGTCTTGTACTAGCTTTTCGCTTTCTGTATCAAGAGAAGAAGTTGCTTCATCTAAGATTAATATAGGAGGATTTTTAAGAAGCGCCCTAGCAATAGTGGTACGCTGACGCTCACCGCCACTAAGTTTTGTTCCTCTATCTCCCACATTAGAGTCGTAACCATTTTCTTTTGCTTCTATAAATGAGGCTGCATTTGCCGTGCTTGCTGCTTGTTTTATTTCATCAATAGTTGCTTGTGGTTTACCCAATGCAATATTATTGGCGATACTATCATTAAATAGAAAAGCTTCTTGCGTTACAATACCCAAATGGCTTCTAATGCTGCTGAGGCTATATTGTTTGATATTGATACCATCTATCAAGACTTCTCCTTCTGTACAGTCTATAAATCGTGGAATTAAATCTGCTAGTGTACTTTTTCCTGAGCCACTGCTACCTACAAGCGCTACGGTTTTACCAGCAGGTATTACAAGATTAATATTTTTGAGCACCCACTGCCCCGGTAGGTAGGAAAATCCTACATTTTTAAACTCTATACTTTTTTCAAATGACTGTAGGTAAACAGGATTTTCTATTTCTACTATGTCTGATTTCTCATTGATGAGGGCTTCTATCCTTTCAATACTTGCAGCACCTTTTTGAATGTTGTAAGTAGCGTTGCTCAATGCTTTTAGTGGCTGTATCAGCTGCGTGAAGATTGCAATGTACGCCAGAAAATCGCCGGCATTCAGCGGTAGGCTTGCATCATTGCTTAGCACCATTCTACCGCCATACCATAAGATGCAAAGCACAGCTGTAATGCCTAGCACTTCACTTACGGGAGATGCTAGATCTCTCCTTCTGCTAGCCGCATTTTTAAGATGATACATTGCCTCATTTTCT